>NZ_JAVRCE010000020.1:0-116113 GCF_034530915.1 Nostoc sp. DedQUE09 | reverse complement strand
TAAATTACCAAGTTTGCTTCTCCCCATTATATGCAGCTTCATTTTTAATTGGTATGAGATAAGCAGATTTATCGAGCAGAGCAAAAGTATGGGGGAAATTGCTTTACTCAAATCCTTTCGCGTTTGGGTTAAAAATAAAGTAGGATAGTTATTTATAAATTATGCAGAGCAGGAATATTTGAACGCTTTTATGTTCTTGCCTACAATCACCTGAACCATCTATAATTCATTTTCCCAAATAGTCATTAATAACCGTTTAATCAAAGCGATCGCACCCCACGAAATCAACTCAAAGAATCTGGATTGATCCCCAACTTTCGCAATTCTTGTGCCAGTCTTTGAGTGCGTTGTTCAGCAGTGATTCCTTGTTTGTCATACCAATACAACCAATCCCGCGTAATTTCCTGATAGGTTTCCCATTCCTAACCAATTGCTAAACCTATCTCTGATAACCAAACGAAATTTCTTGGTTGCAATACATATTCACCATTTACAAAGCGATAACCTTCTAAAATTGGTTTTCTCCGACGTTGAGGATTGTAAACAACATAATACAAAACCTCTATATAGTCTTAGTCTCTTGATTTTGACAACTCATTTAGGATTGTTATAGTTAGAAAAACCTTTAGCTTAACAGAGTAAAAAAGATAAGATCGGCAAAAATGTTAATTGCTGAGTTGGGATGTGCAATAAGACACCAGGGGTCTTTCTTGAAAATTGCTGTAACTGTGGCTATGGCATTCACGGCATCCATGCCATACTCATAAAGAAATGTACCGTATCCCCATCAACAAATTGAGTACTACTGAGAACCTATAGACCACTCATTTTGATAGTTACATCTAAACAGTAGTCTTTGTAAATACCAGTGGCGTAGGCGCAGCCCGTCGTAGACATCGCTTAGTAAAATCCACCATGCTCCGCTTGTGCTATCTAGTTTGTACTAAAGTTAACTTTATTCAACCGAGAATTGCTATTTGATGGTTGGTTGCTGTTAGTACAAGCATCAATGACACTGCTATTAATTCAGATAGAAGTGTATTGAATAAAACTATGGCGACTAAGGTGATGAATTGTTGTTGATGAGGATGATAACGGATTCATAAAACAGTATGATGCTTTCCCCTATCTGCCGTTGTAGCTAAATCTAAATGTACATTCTAGAATCAACTTTTGATTCACTAGGGAATAAGGCTGAATTTCTAAAGCACGTTGAAAAGCTCTGATAGCTTGACTATACTCTCCTAGTGCTGCATAACATAAGCCCATACCATGAAGCGCCCCAAAATGTATTGGATTTATCTGTACAACCATCTGACAATCAGCCAAAGATTTTTGATAATCGCCAATACTGTAATAGAGGAAAGCTCGACGATTCCAAGCTTCGGCAAAATCTGGCTGGTCTTTAATTAATGCTGTCAGCGCTGTTTCCGCTTCAGCAATTTCACCTGCATCTAGTAACTTTTGACTGCGGTCAATTATTTCCAGCCCATAGATTCCCTTTTGCTGAAACCAGATCCGCCAGATTTTTCTGGTTGCCTTGTCGCGCACTGTTGCATCCGGGTTTTTCAACTCTTCAAGTAAGGAATTGATAAATAAAGAATCCATGAATTTGAGATCAGTGAATATACCTTTGTATTAACTTTCTCACAAAATATCTCGATTAAATCATTTTTAAAGTCATCTTTAAATTAGCCGTGATTAATCGCTAATTATGAAATTACTGTGTGATTGATTGTGTTCAACAATACGACTAATACCACGCTAGATATTTAGAGTCATAAAAATCAAAACTGACTAGAGGTAGCTGACAGATCCCTTTGGCGCTATTACTCAAGCTCACATCAATATGCCAGAACTGTAAGATGCACTAGACAAAGGTTGTTTAGCAGGTAGATGGCAAGGTTATGAAACCAGGTGGTACTTTGGTTATTATCAAAGCCGGAGTTGAATTAGTTTGGTATTTACCAGGAATTATCAAGCACTTTGACATTGCAGAATCACAGTTGCTTTGCCCGTAAAAAATGTCTTAAATAAATGCATAATCAATACATTACATGCACACACAAACTTCAGAGAAAACAGCGATGATTTTTCTCAACTAATCCATAATCATCTACTATAATGTTGGATACTTACATTTCCAGATTAAAACGATAAATATTACATAGTAGGTACTAATGGGACAACCGACTATTGGACAATTAGAAACAGAAATATCACAGCAAATTATAAATTTATATAATGATAGACTAGGGAAATCTCCTAGCCAAATTATTTGTCATTTTTTTGATACTGAAATCGTAATTTCTATAGAAAACTCTGTTACCCAAGCTGAACAAACTTTACTGAAAGGAGGTTGTGATACTTTAGCTGAACAAGTACGATTATATTTAGAGAAAATAATTAAACCAGATTTAAAAAATTTGATTGAGGAAATTATTGATCAACCTGTTCTCTACCTGATGACAAACACCAATTTAGCAACAGGTCGTACTGGGATTGTTGTAATTCTCAAGGAATTACCTGAATTTTGTAACCCCAAATCTATTCCTAAGATAAATGTTAAGAATTTAGCTGAATGATGTGGCGACTGATTACCACTTCTAATTGATTAAAATCATAGGGTTTAGTAATGCAATCATCAAATGCTGTAAGTATCGTGGACTGATCGTCTTGTACAGTTCTTAGAGGTGTGACTGCAATGATTGGAATGGTAGCAGTTTTTGAGTCATGCTTAAGATCGTCAATGACTTGGTTCGCACTCAAGTTAGATAGCTTCATATCTAGCAGGATTAAATCTGGTTGATGAGTTTGTGCCAACATCACAGCCCTCACCCCTTGTTTGGTACAAATACATGAAAAATTTAATATTCCTAGATGAGAATTAAGTAGCTCTAAATCATGTAAACTCTCTTCTACAACCAAAATTAAAGGCTGTTCATTCATAAGCAGTTCGTCCTGTCCAAGAAAAGTTAGGCATAAAAATTCCACCCATCAGGAAAACCTGAAAGTCTTTGTTTATAGTAAATGTTTAATTCAATGTACGAGAGTATCTTCAGAGGACCAACTAAGGCATAAAAATGAATAAGTTACTATATAATCCATCCGGTTGTCCATTAGCGCTAAATTTTAGGAAATAATATAGCAAAGCAGTCATAACATCAAGCAAATAGTAGCATAACTGATGTATGTAATTGCAAGGATTGGCTATAAAGATCGGTATTTTATGGTAACTAGGGGATACTTAAAGTACTTAAGATTGCAGATTTATTAGTTTTAGCCAGTTTAGCCAAGAGGGACAAAATTACGTAAGCATCACTTTTGTTACATTATAATAAATTAATTAAGTATATTTAACTATCAAGTAACTGACGTGCATAAGCGATCGCCTCTGTTGGAGTTGAAAGTTTCCCCTCAGCTTGTGCTACCCCAATTTCAGTTAGCAGTTGACCGATAATTGGCGAAGCTGGAATATCTAATGTTGTAATCAACTCCTTCCCGCTGACTAGGGGGGTGGGATGAGCGATCGCATCATCCGGGTTGAGGTAGCGATCGATCAAAGGTGCTAAGATTTGGTAGCTCATTGCTTTCGTTTCCACTGCTGTGTCTAGTGGCTTGTCACCAGATATTGCCTCTACCAAATTATTAATTGCTACAGCTAGCACTGCCGTAGCGGGGAACACAATATCTGCGTTATGAAACAAAAAGTATTGTTCTCGCAACGACATATCAACTACTTGAAATTGCGGTAACAGTTTCAGAGCAGTAGTTACACCTCGGATTTCGGCACGACTATAAGTTAGTTCCTGTAGCTCTATTTCTGCTAATACTGGATCTGGGTTGACAAGACAAGCAAGTTTGGCAATACCTAGCCAAGTAGTTTTAATACTATCGCGGACATATTCTTGCAGTTGTGCCCCTAGTTGTTGCCACTTTTCTGTGAGTAAGGCGGCTGCTGTGTCAACTGCTGCTAGTTTGATCAAGCTTTCACGGGTAGCATTTTTGAACAAAGGGGCAAGTAAACCATCTTCCCAAGCCGTTGCAATCCAAGGAGTACCCTGAGAATTTGCCAGTAGATAGCCAATTTCTACCCTAACTCTTTCGGCTGCAACTTTGCTGATATGCGATGCCAAAGAACGAATTGCGGCTTGGGTAGCTGGCTCAATAGTAAAACCTAGTTGAGCGGCTTGGCGATAACCTCGCATTAACCGCAAAGGATCATCTTCTAGGTTCGCAGGTGATACCATTCGCAAAATGCCTTGTTGTAAGTCTACATAACCTTGCAGAGGATCGATAATTTCTTGCGTGTGGGGATTATAAGCGATCGCATTTACTGTAAAGTCTCGTCTGTGCAAATCAACTTCTAAGCTATCTCCTTCTTGTTGGGCAAAGTCAGCTGTAGCGTGGGGAAAAACCACACGCGCAATTTGCCGTTCTGCATCGAGTAACACAAAACCAGCTTTGTAATGATGAGCGATCGCTCTCGCTACCTTCACCGCCTTAGATGGTATAACAAAATCTAGATCCAGATATTCGCGAGTTCTGCCCAGGATCGCATCTCGGACAGCACCACCTACCATGTAAGCGGGTTGTGGCAAGAATTCCAAGCTAAAAGGCCAATTTTCGGGAGCGAGGGTAGAAGGAATTGATTCAAGCATTGTAATAAAAATCAACCCAGCAACTCATGAATAACAGTTGGGCTTAAGTTAGATTAACAATAAAGGCCCCTGGAGTTGGTTCTATTATGTGTATTTGCGTGAATTGCCACTATGTAGACAGCTGTGTTACCTATCATGCCGTAGAAGGGCAGCACCAACAGCCTCACTTGACTGAAACACCAGATTTTGATCCCAATGAACCTTCTATCAATGTCAACATTCGGACTAAAGATGATGTAATTGAAATGGAATGGGACGTTGTTGGTTGTTTGAGTTTTAAACGAGAAACAGGTAAGTGGTCGAAGTTGCGTCCTGGTGAATTAGTGCCGACTTGAAACGTCAAGGTATATTATGCCTCAGTCCATTAATAACAGAATCTTGACAATTCAATTCTAAGTTTCCTAGTGCAAGCAAAAGTATTTATTTAAACTTTGCACACGTAAGTTTTTCGCGGGGGTATAGCGATCGCTATACCCCTCATTTCTTTCGTTGACCCCCTCGAAATGCTGTGTAAGCGTTTGAGGGGGTTTATTGTTATCTTTTTATCAATATTGTCAATAATTTAAGCTGATTGACGAATCAATTAGACCTTTTCTAAAATTACTCTTTAAAACCATTCACAGTAAGGGTTATACAAGGGTGAGTTTTTCCATAACTTACCCCTCACGGGGATGGAAACGCATTAGTGTTGATGAAAATTTCTTCATCAAAAGCGAAGTTTTGCAATCACTTACCTCTTATGGGGATGGAAACTTGACTATGATGTGGTTGAATATATAAATCAAGTCATCTCTAAAAAATAAATATTTTAATTAACTTTGACCACAGAACTAAAACACCTCACAACAAAATACGCTTTAGCGTTGCACACCACTACTCCCGAATTAGGACTAGCAATTAGTAATTTTTCAGGTGATACTCGCTCTCAAATTTGGAATTTGGGGCGTGATTTATCTAGCTTAGTACATCAATATTTAATTGAATTTATCAAGCCGCAAACTTGGGCGAATTTGTCCTTTATCGCAGTTGCGAAAGGGCCTGGTGGTTTTACAGGAACTCGTATTGGTGTTGTTACTGCTCGTACTTTAGGGCAACAGTTAGATATTCCTGTATTTGCGATTTCAACTTTGGCTGCGGTAGCTTGGTCAGAAGCCAGCAAAAGCCAAAATCTAACAACTTTTGCTGTGGAAATGCCAGCACAACGAGGTCAAATTTTCGCTGCTATTTATCAGTTTGAACCAGATAATTATAAACTAAAAGTTTGTTTGTCAGATAGAGTATTGACACCAGAAGCATGGCAGGAAACTTTAGGTAATTGGAACACTAATTATCAATTGATTCAAGCCCAATCTGGGCTAGCAGCAACGGTGACAAGTATTTTGGAACTAGCTAATCTTGATTGGCAAGAGGGCAAATTTCCTAATTGGTCAGAGGCTTTGCCATATTATGGGCAGCATCCAGTAGAAGTTTAACTAATATCTAAAATATGTATGATGTATGTTTTTCCAGTACTCTAGCTCTGTATAATAATTCTTTTACCACAATAAGGGAATAAGGTAGTAGGGCAGACATAAAATACCTGTAATAATGCCAATCCAATAAGGAAGGTTACTATTTTTACTAAATGTTTGCTTAATGATGAATAAAAAAGTATAAGACAATATTGGAGAGGTCAGCAACCACAAAATTAAGGCTCTATCACTGTATGAGTAAATGACTACTCTCACATCAGCAGAAGGTTTTCCTCGTACAAGTTCAGCCATGTAGTTTGACAATTGCCCGGAACCAATAACAGAAGATATTGCCCCAACGATCGCTAACATATATTTGATAGCGACTAACCAAACCCTCGAAATTAGTCTTAGTCGTGAATGATTCTGGACACCACCGCCAAAATGCGCTGCTAGCAACACACCCAATCCGTAAGTTCCTGGGAATGAACCTAACAAATCGTAAAATAGCGCCCAAGCAAAGTATTCCTTGCCTACCATTGCTAAGGTAATGGGAAAACCAAGATAACCAGTATTACCCAACATTGCGGCTAATATCAAGCTAGCCTGAGTTGGTGGTTGGGGAATAGTCTTTCTAAAGTAGGCTTGTCCTTTAATGGCTAACCAAGCTAAAAATGCTCCTAGTAAAATGGCTAGGTAAGCGATCGCAGGTGCAATCCAAATTTGCCCTGATAAACTGGATTGACGCAAAAACGATACTATGCTTATGGGTACTCCCACCCAAAAAAGAAACAGTCCCAAACGTGTAGGAACTGTTACAGGTAGTTTGCGTCCCAGGATAAAACCTACCAGGACTAATCCTCCCAGCTTGACGTATAGTTCTAAAAGGTTTGTCAAGATTGTGCCCAAGAACCACAGATGTAAAATGCTACCTGTTACGTTTACTTTTGTCCAGTGCAAAATCTGTTATGGCCATTCCACAAAAACAGGAGTTTACCGTTGAATAAGGCAGGGTTTTCTGGAAAACCGCAAAACTCATCGAATGACCTTGGTGATGATATCCCAGTGGCTGTACGCGATACCCCTGATGCAACACCTAAGTTTTGGTTGCAACCCCGAATTGTGCTGATTGGGGGAGTAGCGGGATTTATCTTGCTAGCTTTAATTAGCAGTTTTTTGTTTTTCGTCACAGCACCCAAAAAAACCGCCGATTCTCAACCTTTACCAGCTACTTCTGCTCCTGCAACTCCAACAGCATCTAATAATTCCAGCGATACTGTATTAGGGCATTTTCCATACCCAGAAGCCCTTGAGTCAGAACTAGTAACCATCTCCGCAAATAGGGGCATTAGAATGCGAAAAGCTGCTGCCCAAAAGTTTGAGGAGATGGTAGCAGCAGCCCGGAGTTCAGGTGTAATTTTAGTACCAATTTCTGCCTTTCGCTCAGTCAAAGACCAGGAGCCGTTGTTTTTTGCTGTCGGTGCCCAGCGAAATCAAACGCCAGCAGAACGAGCTGCCCTCAGCGCTCCTCCTGGTCATAGCGAACATCACACAGGTTATGCTGTGGATGTTGGAGACGGAGCAGTACCAGCAACTAATCTCCAAACAAACTTTGACAATACCAAAGCTTATCGGTGGCTGCAAGCTAATGCAGCACGTTTTGGCTTTGAAATGTCATTTCCAAAAGATAATGCTCAAGGTGTGAGTTATGAGCCGTGGCACTGGCGTTTTGTAGGCGATCGCAATAGCTTGGAAATGTTTTACAAAGCTAGAAATTTAAAACCCGCTAAGATATCACCATAAAAGACAGCAAACAGGAGTCAGGAGCAATTGATTTTATCCCTCTTGCTCTCTCTTTGCTAATGGAGGCTGAAGCACTAGTTCTGTAAGGGCTGGAAAGTAGTATTCAGCAATTTTCTTAGCGATCGCATCTGGTCGGGAAATTTTATCTAGATTGCAAAGTAAAATCACGGTAATTTTGCCATCAATGAAGCGGGTAATGTTACTTGCAAATCCTAATATCGAACCGCAGCCTGGTAGTTCCTATTTGGGTAACACTCAGGCTGATCAGCAGGTATTTCAAATTGATGATAATTTTACCCACTACTGTCAGACTAAACTTTTAGCCAGCGGCGAAGAGAATGATACTTTAGCAGAATCTGCGGGAATTATATAACTATAACTATCGGGAAAAACCCTTTTTCCAACTTTCTGCATATAACGTAGATCGGTGGAGAAATTTATAACTATGTCCCTAGCGAACGCAGCGATCGCAAAGCGTGTCCGGTTGGGAATCAGTGAAGTGTTCGCGTAGCGTCTCGTAGAGAAGCAATCGCAAAGGTTTCAAGCTTTTTATATCTCGTTAGATAGTTAGATTTATTTGTGCTTACCTACCTTAGACACCAAGTTGATTCTGAGCAAAGTGAAATACTTGTTTCATAATTATGCTCAACCACAAGTCCCATAAATACCAAATTTACCATACCTGATGTATGAAAATATTAATTCAACACCGTCATTACGACAATGAAATTAGTGGAGTTTTAACTTACATTTATTCTATTATTCCTGAGTTGGAAGCTAGATTAATTGAAGTTAAAACTATTTCTACCAAACAAGATAATATTGCAAAATGGTTTAGTTATATTGCTTGGGCAGATATAGTACACATGAATTCAAATGATTTGATTTTTACTTTAATATGTAAATTTTTGCACAAAAAAATAATTATTAAATACCATTATTCTCTTTATCAATCTACTCATACTAGTTATAAGCAGATGACATTGACGCAACGTTTAAAAGCTGAATTTAAACACACATTACCGAAAGCCAATTATCCACTCAAGTGGAAATTACACACTTTTGTCAAATGGGCGCGCCTAACGACCCGGCTTTCTACTGCCTTCTTAGCCGATTATCATACAGCTTGTAGTAACTTTTTAGGAGAATCTTCTGCTTTTCCTTGGCTAGTTGATACTTTATACAATCCGATTGAAATCAAGTCGGAAAAGCAGCTTAAAACTTTAGAAAATTTATCTCGACCATATAATTTTATTTTTGTCGGTAGATTAGCTACAGACAAAGGTGTAGATATTTTATTAAAAGCAGCGCGGATTTTACAAGATCAAAATAAAGAATTTAAAATTACTATTATTGGGGATGGCGGACAATCTCAAGAATTAAAACAGCTAACGTCTGATTTAGGAATTGCCAACAAAGTTGATTTTTTAGGTAAAGTTACTCAAAAAGAAGTACTTCTAAAAGTTCAAGATGCTTTGGCTTTAATTGCTCCATCTCGTTGGCAAGATCCAGCACCTTACGTAGTGCAAGAAGCCTCTAGCGTTCAAACCTGCTCGATTGTTTCAAAAATGGGAGGATTGTCAGAAGTGGCAGGACCGCACAGCCTATTTTTTGAAAATGAAGATGCAGAAGAATTAGCCAAATGTATGCGATACTGCTTAGATAATCCGGATGAAGCCATTAACCTGGGTTTTCAGTCCAGCCAATATGTTGCGGAAAAGTTTTCGGCTGCGCGTGCTGTTAATAGACTACTGGAAATTTGTAGCGAACTTACTCCTAAAGCATTGGTAACAAAATCTGATACATAATTCCCGTTACAGGGTAAGCTAATCGTCATTCATTTTTCCAGAATGAATCCCTTTTCTGAAGTTGTCACCAATAGTCTCAGACTAGGAATACCGTCAATACTTTTCGGATAAACCTAACAATCTCTCTTTTGATCTGGGGTAAAGGTTAAAGGGGAAAGGTAAATTCAAACCCTTTTCCTTTCCCCTTTCACAGTTAACCGGAAAGTATTGAAGCAGGGGGACAAGGTGATTTAGTCTTTCCCCTTGTCCTCTTCCTCTTACCCAATGCCCCACACTTAATTTCGTCTGCTATTTCCTGGATTTTCAGGCACTGGTTTCTGATACTTACCTGGATACTTGTGCTGAAAATATTCTTCCATAATTTGTAAGATCATGGGCGCAGCAATGCTACCACCACCGCCACCAGAATGTTCAGCAAATGCCACAATCACAACTTCTGGCTGTTCAGCAGGTGCATAGGCTCCAAACCAAGCGTGATTTTGCTTAACACGCCCTTTCCACGCTTCAGCAGTGCCACTCTTACCAGCCACTGTGGGAACTGTTGGCTGCTTCAAAGCTTTACCTGTACCTTCAGCTACTACTTTCCGTAGTCCCTGACGGAGAACACTTATGGTTGTCGGCTTCATATTTAAAGATTCTCGCCAGCTTTTTGCTTCTTCATTGTCTTTAAGCAAATGTGGCTGGACTCGATAGCCACCATTAGCAGGCACGGCAAACATAATGGCGACTTGCAAAGGTGTAGTTTGTAAAGCACCTTGACCAATTGACATATTAATGCTATCACCTACTGTCCAAGGTATCTTCCAAGTTTTCTGCTTCCATGCCTCATCTGGTACTAAACCTTTTGCCTCTTCGTTGCCAAACTCAAAGCCAGTTCTTTTACCAAATCCATACTTGCGAGTCCACTCAATTAAAGTTGGGCCGCCGACTCCGCGACCAATTTGATAGAAGAAGGTATCACTACTCCACTGTAATGCTCCGACAAAACCCAATGGTCCGAATCCGGCGTGATTCCATTCACCAAATCGGGTGCCGCCAAAACTTAAGGAACCATAAGTTTGCAGGACTGTGCTAGGAGAAAATTTACCTGATTCTAGACCGGCTGTGGTGGTAACAATTTTGAAGGTGCTAGCGGGTGGAAAGGCACTGAGAGCGCGATTTACCAAGGGATGATCTGCACCTTGGACAAATTCCCAATCTTTTTGGGTGAGTTTCTGCTTCGAGAAAATATTTGGGTCAAAGGTGGGATGAGATACCATTGCTAAAACAGCACCGTTCTTGGGGTCAAGAGCCACGATCGCACCATCGCGATCGCCTAAAGCTTTTTCTGCTGTCTTTTGCATATTTAAATCTATGGTCAAGTGCAAATCATTACCCGCTTTTGCCTGTTTCTCACCCAAAACCCGGAGCGGGCGACCTGCACCATCAACTTCTACTTGCTGACCACCCCATTCACCCCGTAGACTTTTCTCATAAGCTTTTTCAACTCCCATTTGACCAATCACATCACCCAATCTGTAACCTTCTTGCTTCTTTTCTTTTAACTGCTCGGCGGTCAGTTCTCGCGTATAACCTAATACATGAGCTAGTTCCTTGCCGTGGGGATAATAGCGAACCGCCTCTGTAGAGATTTCCACGTCTTGAAGTTCGGCTTGATACTCCTTCAATGCTGTGATTTGCGCCTCGTTCAAGTCACGAGCGACCCGAATCAGTGAAGAAGAGTTAGCACCTGCCTCTTCTAATTTCTTTTCCATCTCTTCTTGGGTAACTTCGAGAATTTGAGATAGACGTGCCCCTACAACTGGCCATGCTGGCTTGGTATGTGCCATCGGCCATAAATATACAGAGCGAGGATAGCGAGTACTGGCTAAAAGTTTGCCATTGCGGTCAAAGATATTGCCTCGTTCTGGTTGTTTGGGGATCATCCGAATTCGATTTGACTCGGCTCGTTTTCGGTGGCTTGCTCCTTCAGTAATTTGTAAATATGCCAAACGAACACTGATACCAGTCATCATCAGTAGAGTAAATATAATTAAAAATATCGGCTGGAAACTCCTTCCTACTGTACGTGTATTTTTTTGTCCGCCAAGTGGAGATGGATTCAATAAACTCATAAGCCAAAGAGGATTTCAAGATTAAGATTATTTTTAAACAATTAATTCTGTACCATTATTCGGATCGAGTGCTGCGATCGCACCTCGGTGATTTCCCAAAGCTTTTTCGGCTGCATGACTAAACGCAATCCCGGACAGCCTTTTAGCAATTGCTAATATGCAATTTTAAGGTATTTTAACTTCATTACAGAATATTTAATCAAAAAGTAGTATATAAAAATACCATAGTATAATTGCCATTACTGAGCATAAAAGAATCGGGCGAGTATATTCTTGAACAATTGTTTTTGGCGGATACAATAAACCAAAGTGTCAAATATAGTCTGCCCAAAAGACTAAAGCAATTGACAAAATAACGTAATATCACGGCATTCTACTGAGGATTATGGCTCAAACTGTCATGCACAATCAGAGGGGGATAACAAGTTTTCAGGCACTTGATGTTGAACTGCGTAACGTCTTCAAGTTTTTTAACCAAGAACCAGCAGTAAATGGAATTGATTTGGATGTCAGACAAGGAGAATTTTTTAGTATTTTAGGCCCCTCCGGTTGTGGTAAAACAACGACACTGCGCTTAATTGCTGGGTTTGAAATTGCTGACGCTGGTAAGGTGTTAATTCAGGGTCAGTCCATGACTAATGTGCCCCCTTACCGCCGACCCGTCAATACTGTATTTCAAAGTTACGCTCTATTTAACCACCTGAATGTCTGGAATAACATCGCCTTTGGACTGCGGTTAAAAAAAATACCCAAATCTAAAATTGAAGCTAGAGTCCAAGAAGCTTTAAAACTAGTGAAAATGGAAAGTTTGCGATCGCGCTTTCCCAATCAACTTTCTGGTGGTCAACAGCAGCGAGTAGCTTTAGCAAGGGCTTTAGTCAACCGTCCCACCGTGGTACTACTGGATGAACCTTTAGGGGCGTTAGATTTAAAACTACGTAAAGAAATGCAGGTTGAGTTATCAAATTTACACAAAGACTTGGGGCTAACCTTTGTGATGGTGACACACGACCAAGAAGAAGCATTGTCTTTGAGCGATCGCATTGCCGTGATGAATCAAGGCAAAATTGAACAAGTTGGCACTCCCAGCCAAATTTACGAACGTCCCTGTACATCCTTTGTTGCTGATTTTATTGGTGATACTAATTTATTCAGTGGTGAAATCGTCGCGGTAGACTCCTCTAATATTAAAATTTCCACAAAAATGGGACTGTCAATTGTTATTAGCCGCGCTGAAGATACACCAACTCAATTATCACAAGCTGTAGTAGTAAGTGTGCGTCCAGAAAAAATACAGCTTTCGCTGTATCCACCTAATTTGCCAGTTAACTGCTTTGAAGGACGGCTTGTCAACGTTATGTATTTGGGCACACACGTTAATTATGTTATGGAATTAACAAATGGCATTAGCATTAATGTGTTGCAACCTAATACTTTGGGCACTTTACCAGACCGCGACACACTTATTTACGCCTGGTGGGCAGAAACTGATTGTTTAGCTATTAATCAATAGTCAACCCCTTTGGTTAAGTCAAAAGTCAAAAGTCAATGGTCATAGAAAACAGCGATAAACCAGTACAAATTCATGGTTAAAAAGTAAAAAGATAATCCCGATAAATAAATTTAAAGGTTAAGAACCATTCTTTATTTTCTTTCTTTTGCCTTGTTGATCAATGCTGAATTGGAATTGTAATTATAAACTCTGTTCCTACTGCTGGTGATGAATGACATTCCAGTTTGCCACGATGTGTTTCTGTGATAATTTGATAACTGATAAACATTCCCATACCTGTTCCCTTCCCTACAGGCTTGTTGGTGAAAAATGGATTAAAAACTTGTTTTTGAATCTGTTCTGACATACCTATTCCATTATCAGCGATCGCAATTTTTACCCAACCGGAATCTATGACTGAGGTACGAATGACAATCGTGGGAGTTAACAACCCAGTTAAATTGTCTATTCTTAATTGCGCATTCTCAATTTTCCATTCTTCTAAAGCATCAATGGCATTTGCCAATATATTCATAAACACCTGATTGAGTTCTCCGCCATAGCATTCCACTAAAGGTAATATGCCGTAGTCTTTGATGACTTGAATGGCTGGAAGTTTTGTTGTTTCTTGGAAGCGATGTTGCAATACCATTAGGGTACTGTCGATGCTTTCATGAATATCCACTGCTTTAAACTCGGCTTCATCTATGCGTGAGAAGGTTCGTAGCGACAACACAATCTGACGGATGCGCTGAGTACCAACTTTCATCGAACTCAATATTCTTGGTACATCTTCCTGGATGTACTCTAGGTCAATTTCCTCACACAAAGCCTGAAATTCCAACTTATTACCAGATTGCTGCTGATGGTGAATTATTCGTAACAGGTCTTGAGTATATTCCTCAAGATAGCTGAGATTACCGTGAATAAAATTAACGGGGTTGTTGATTTCGTGGGCAACTCCAGCCACAAGTTGACCCAAACTAGACATTTTTTCTGCTTGAATCATTTGTGCTTGAGTTTGTCTGAGTTCTTGAAGAGTTTGTGCTAAATTTTCTGTTTGTTGTCGCAATTGGTCTTCCATCTGTTTGCGTTCACTGATATCCCTGGCGACACAAACAACGGTGTTTTCGTCCATGCTGGCAATATTCGCCTCAAACCAAACCTCTTGCTCGCCTATAGGCAAGCTATATTCTACCTTCACAGTTTTTTTAGTTAAGAGTGCTTGTTGAATAGAGTTGAGAAAATAGTCGGCACAAGCAGAGGATAAAACCTCATGTATTTTGCTGCCTAGCAGTTCCGCAGGAGGTTGGTAGATTAAAGGCGCACCACTAGGAGCGATTTTGAGGTATCTTCCTTCGGCATCTAAGACAAGAATTACATCCTGCATAGCGTTGAACAACGCAAGTAATTCTGCTTGCGAGGCTTTGATTAATTCTTCGGCTTGTTTGCGACTGCTGATATCGCTAATAGCGCCATGAAGACCAATAATTTCACCGTCTGAGTCGAAAATTGGCGAAGCCACTGACCTCATCCAGCACCAATCTCCATCCTTTTTTAGGTGGCGAAATTCTATTGCGATCCGCTGCCCCTTGGTTTCCACCATTTCTTGGATTTTTCTTTGGGCTAGGGGGAAATCATCAGGATGAAGCAGGGGGGCAAAGGTTTGACCAAGTAGGTCTGAAGGTTCCCATCCTAAAACATTTTTATACTGTGGTGAGACATAAGTAAAAAGACCTTGTACTGACATGGAAAAAATCAGGTCGCTGATATTTTCCACGAGTTGGCGATACTTAGCTTCACTCTCAGCCAAAGCAGTTGCCGCCGCTTGGTGATGCTGTTTGCGAATTTTCTTTGCTGATTCTACAAAGGCAGAATTATTTGCCAATTTCGACTGTAATTCTATCGGTTGTAAATCCTGTGGGACTTCATCAGTAACTAATTCCCAAATTTGATGTTGTTCGACTAACAGCGTAGTTGAATAAAGGTCTTGCAGTGCTTCTAGCTGTTGCAGCAATTGGGTATTTTGCTGACGTAAAAGCGATATCTCTTCATTGTTGTTGTTAGTAGACATGTTCAACTCCGATTTACTTTATTTAGTGCTGTTTGCTAGGGTTGAGCTAGTCCTGCCTGACTCAGGACTTATGCAAAAATTGCTCAAAAGCTTAATTTATCAAACCGCCAAGATGCCTTTCTGGCGTGAACGCTACGTGCCCATGAGCAACTGGGGTGACAGAATCTTCTTAGCTAAAGTTGGTCTACTCAGCACTGTTTATTGCCTCGTTGGAATTGCAATTACAAACTCTGTACCTTTTCCTGGGGAAGAGTTACAGTGTATTGAACCCCCGTGTTTTTCCACAACAATTTGACGGGCGATCGCTAATCCTAAACCCGTTCCTTTTCCTACAGATTTCGTCGTAAACAAATGGTCAAATATCTTTTGCTTGACTGCTTCATTCATGCCATTAGCATTATCAGCAATCGTTATTTTAACCCGATCACCTTGCAAGGAGGTTTGGATTTTAATCTGGTTAGGATTATCTTGGATATCTGCAAAACTCCGCCCAGCATTAGACTCATCCAAAGCATCAATGGCATTAGCTAGGATATTCATAAATACCTGGTTTAATTGTCCAGGAAAACATTCAACTTGAGGCAAATTTCCATAATCGCTTATTACTTCGATTGCTGGACGCTGCTCATTAGATTTGAGGCGATGTTTGAGAATTAAAATTGTACTTTCAATCCCTTCATGAATTTTAAATGGCACTTTGTAATCTCTATCGGTACGAGAGAAAGTTCTTAAACTAGTACTGATATTTTTCAGGCGATCGCACGCCATCACCATTGAATCTATTGCCTTGGGTAAATCTTCTAAACTATAATCTAAGTCAATTTCTTCTGCATGGTCAATAATTTCAGCACCTGGATTAGGTAAACTTTCTTGATAAAGTTTTAAGTGTTGCACAACATCAGCAATAGTGGGTTTAACTTGTTTGAGACTCGCAGAAATAAAGCCCAAAGGATTATTCATTTCATGGGCTACGCCAGCAACTAAATTACCCAGTGCTGACATTTTCTCACTTTGAACAATTTGTAATTGAGCTTGCTGTAAATCTTCTAAGGCTGTTCCAAGTGCTTGAGATTTTTCTGTAACTGCTGATTCAGCTTGTTTGCGCTCGCTAATATTAATAGTTGTTGCAACTATGCGATAAACTTTGCCCGCCTGATCTTTTAATGGACTGAGTGTGGTTAACCACCAAGTTTTCTGCTCGTTAAATGTTAGACATTCTTCATAGGTGATGGGTATTCCGCTTTGGAAACAACGCAGATAATTTTGAGATACCACTGCACCTTCATCACCATGTAAATCTTGCGGAGTTTTACCCAGAACTTGGGAAGCAGGTATACCAACTGTTAATTCGCACGATTGACTCCATCCTGTGTACTCAAATTTACCATCATCCCGAACATCAATCACACAGATCAAACAGCCAACACCTTCGTAAATACTACTGAGGAACTTTTCTCGCTCCTGGAGATGATTATATAACTGGGCATTTTCCAAAGAAATTGCGGCTTGAGTGCAGAGAAAATTAACAACAGAAAGGCGATCGCTAGTAAATACCCCTTGAGTCAGTAGATTTTCTAGGTAAAGAATCCCTACTAAACGCCCTTGATTAATAATCGGGGTACATAATACACTTTGGGGTTGTGTTCGGCGCATATATTCCCCAATCAACCCAATAATGTCTGTTTTGCAATTGTCTATAACAACTGTTTGTTGAGTATTTTTGACGTAATTGATAATTTTTGCAGGAATATCTTGACAATTAGCGAGTGATTGTGGCTCAAGAATGGTTTGTATTTGGTCATGATTGATAAAGGTAATTGCCCTAACTTCCCAATTATCATCAGACACTTTCTTCAACAAGGGTTCCCCCCGGACGGTAGTATCCTCATCTTGGGGAAGAATGAGTACAGCTTTCTTGGCGCCAGAGTTTTCTAGGATAATGTGGGTCAAGCTGGCAATGAGTTGATCTAATTCCAGAGAACTGGAGATAGCTTGAGCGGCTTTGAGGACAGAGGTAAAATCTAATGTCTGGGAAATACTAGTGCTGCCAGTGGTAGAAGTGCGAGTAGATGAGGAAGTGCCACGAAAGCTAATAGTTTCTAAGGTATTGAAGTTGATTCGTTGCTGTTGCAGAATTGATTGGAGTAGTTGGGGATAGCGTTTTTCTAGGTCTTCTATTTTGGCTCTTGCGCCCCAACGAGCGTAACAGTAGTAAGCTTCTTGCATATATGCTTGGGCAACTCTTTCTTTACCCCAATCGAAATAAAATTTGGCTAGTAGTTCATTGCTAAGTGCTTCTTCTTGGATGTAGCCGTTGGCTTTAGCTAGAGTTATGGCGCGATCGTAATTTTCAAGTGCTTCTGCTTTATTGCCTAAAACTCGTTGTTTCTCAGCCTCAACTAAATGCCATTTATGCAGATGATTTGTAGGAGCATTTTGCGCACAACGGTACAGAGTGGTTTGATGGATTTCTACCTGGGCAAGAATTACAGAAAGTTCAATTTCTGGCTGGGTGGAAAATAGGGCTAGATACGTCAAGGCTGCATAGAAATGAGAAATCGGAATAAAAATCAATCCTGATACCGCAAGTAAATACTTTTCCCCTTCGTCAATGTAAGCGATCGCAGCTTTGTAATCACCAAAAGAATAGGCAAGCAACAATTTGTAGATATACAACTCAGCCATCACCGTGAGTTCATTAGCCTGACGATGTTTGGCAATCATCACCGTTTCATCGTAGATACTGCCGCTCAAACAATCGGGCTGAATTTGGGTTTCCCTAAAGTTCTGTGCCGCCTGCCGCATAATACTTACATAAGTCTGGGCAGAATGTTGCTTCGCCTGAGTTAAAGCGGCGTTGTAACTTGCTATATCTAATTCTAAATTGCTAAGTTCAGAGCCACTCCAAAAGACCGCATAGCTGTAACAACATACGTTATAGCCAGCGTGTAAAAAATCACCAGTTTCCATACCAGAGGTAAAACCAGCTTTCAGCAACGGTATCGTTGCCGAGAGAGCTTCTTGGTGATGTTGAATAAAGCCACCAAACAACATAGAAATCGTGGATTGAAATTCCCGCACATTGAACCGATCCAGCAAATTCAATGCCAATTGCCCAAAGCCGTAGCCCCCTTGAACCTCTCCGAAAAAGGCACACAGCACCATTCCGTGCAGCGCATACCCCACAGTGGAGGCGGGTGTATTCCCAAACTGAAGCGATAGAGTCACCATTGTGCAGCTAATCAGAGGCAATAAACCCGGCATTCCTTGGAAAACAGGTGCAAACAACATTCCTAACAGTTGCATGGCTGCCTGTGCTTGGGGATCGGTCATCGCTCGTAAGTCAGCTAATTCCTCAATTCGTTTGCCTGCGAGTTGACAAGCAAGGGCTTGTATGGCTTTACCAATCTCAGCATTGTTTGGCTCAATGGGTAGTTCAACCCCCAATTGTTTTAAAGCATCTGTGCCAACTGCGATCGCTTCTAATAGTCTGCTCTGGGCTGTCTGGGCAGCAATTTGAATTTCGTAAATTTTAACTTTGTCTAAAATTGTCTGCGCTGATTGCAACACCTGTACTGCTATCTGTTCCATGCCATCAAAGTCAGCATTTAAGTAAGCGGCTTCAGCGGCGGCAATATAGAGACTCAAAGTCAATTCATATTGATCTTGCCAGCAATTCACTGTGAGTAGCTCAATCCCAGTTTGTAAATAGGCCCTGGCAGCAGTGTATGCGGTGGAATTTTTGGCTTTAGCTCCTGCTGCCAAGTTAAGTCGAGCCAAGGCTTCTCGCTCGTTTGTTTGGGCGATCAACTCTTGCCCTAAATTCAAATGGCCGACAATATCAAATAGTTTTTCTTCTTGTTCTATTTGAGAAGAATTTTGTAGAAGTAATTGACCAATTTTGAGATGAGTTGCTTGTTTCTGGTTATCAGGAATTAGAGAATAGGCAGCTTGTTGTACTCTGTCATGTAAAAATCTATAATAAGCTGTCCTTTGTCCTCTGTCCTTTGTCATTCGTTCGCTCTTTTCTAATGACAAATGACCAATACTTTGACTTACCTCGACTTCGCTCGGCACAAGTCGCTCAGTACAAGTGACCAATGACGAATCTTGATAAAATTTATAAACATCACTAATTGGTAAAATCAACCCTTCTTGTAAAGCTTTCCATAAGCTAGCAGCTGTTTCAATTTCTGATGACTCCCAAACAATCGCCAAAGTTGCTAAATCAAATTGATTGCCAATGCAAGCGGCTAACTGTAATACATTTTGAGTTGATTGAGGCAATCTTCGTAATTGAAATACCATGAAATTAACAACATCATCTGTAACCGCTTGCTGATTTATTTGGGTGATATCACATTGCCACCCACCCGAAGCCTCTCCTTGATAAGAGGGGGTTGGGGGGGTGAATTCAATTAATCCATCTTGGTGTAATGCCTTGAAAAACTGTATGGCAAAAAACGGATTACCCTGAGTTTTCTGAAATACCAATTGAGAAACAGGTAATGCCAAATCTTTTGTACATTTAAGTGTATCAGCAACTAATTGATTCACTTGCGATTGACTTAGAGGCGCTAAAGTAATCGTATTAATTGTAGCTGCTGTTTTTTGGATATCATTCAAAGTCAATATTAATGGATGTCCTGAATTGACTTCGTTATCACGATAAGCACCAATTAAGAAAAGATGTTTTGTATCAGCCATTAATAACTGTATTAACATCAACGATGCTGAATCTGCCCATTGCAAATCATCTAAAAACATCACTAATGGATGTTTTTCACTGGTAAAAACTTGGGTAAATTTATGAAATAATAAATTAAACCGATTTTGGGCGGCAGTTCCTGATAATTCTGTAGCAGGTGGTTGTTGACCAATAATTCTTTCTAATTCGGGAATGACTTCAATAATTACCTGTCCATTATCACCTACAGCCGCTAAAATCTTGGTTTTAAATTGCTGGATTTGAGTATCGCTTTCTGTTAATAATTGCCCCATTAAATCGCGGAAAGCTTGGACAAAAGCAGAAAAGGGAATATTTCGTTGAAATTGGTCATATTTCCCTTTGATAAAATAACCGCGCTTTTTGACGATTGGTTTATGAACTTCGTTAACTACAACGGTTTTACCAATACCCGAAAAACCAGCTACCAACATCATTTCTGTAGCACCTGTACTAACACGCTCAAATGCTTGCAGTAGAGTTTCTACTTCTGTTTCTCGTCCATAAAGTTTATCAGGGATAATAAAGCGATCGCACAGATCCCGTTGAGCAATTGGGAAATGCTTAATTTCACCAGTTTCTTGGAGTTGAGATAAACAAGTTTCTAAATCAAATTTCAACCCCAATGCACTCTGATACCGATCTTCAGCATTTTTTGCCATCAATTTCATGACAATATCTGACAACACTTGCGGAATCTCTCCACTTTTAATTTCCCAAAGGGATGGTGGAAGTTTTGCTAGATGACAATGTACCAACTCCATCGGATCGTTTGAATGGAACGGTAACTCACCCGTAAGTAGTTCATAAAAAGTGACACCTAAAGAATATAAATCAGTCCGGTAGTCAATCCCCCGGTTCATTCTTCCTGTTTGTTCTGGAGAAATATAACCAAGTGTCCCTTCCAAAACATTAGGATTCATCAGTGTTTGAGTTTGCCGTGGTAGTAGGGATGCAATACTAAAGTCAATTAATTTAACTTGTTTGGTTTCTGGATTAATTAAAACATTGGCAGGTTTGATATCTTTATGAATAATCCGGTCGCGATACAATATATCTAAGGTGTTGCACAGTGCGATCGCTATCTGTAAAAACTCCATCAAAGATTCCAGGTTTCCTCTCACTCCCCATTCTTTCAGAGAAATCCCGCCAAAGTCTTCCATTACCAACGCATAGCCATTTTGGTAGGGTTCCAGGCTATAGGTTTGGACGATCAGAGGTGAGTTGAGATTCTTAGCTATGGTGTACTGGTTGCGAAACGATAAGAGTTCGCTGAAACTCGGATAAGGATTTTTCAGCAGTTTAATCACTACGGGTAATGAGTCAGTCTCTCGATACCCTCGATAAACTATGGTTCTGGAACCATTGTAGAGTTCTTCGCTTACTTTATATCCGGGAATATTGACAAGAGTGCTAACCATACTGCTAAATCTTTAATACTTCCAGATTTAGTGTTCCCAGAATATATAAATTTATTTATAAAGAAGAGCAAAAATTTTCGCCGGAATTTCAATGAAAAACTCTGTACCTTCACCTAGAACTGAGTTAAAAATCAATTTCCCGCCGTGAGTTTCCTCAACTATTTGATGAGCGATCGCCAACCCTAAACCCGTCCCTTTTCCAACGGCTTTAGTAGTAAACAAATGGTCAAATACCTTTTGTTTTATTTCTTCATTTATCCCCTTGCAATTATCTTTAATATTAATAATTATTTGTTACTTATCATCGCTAACTTGAGTAACAATTGTAATGCAATTGGGATTAACTTTAATATCTTCAAAACTATGTCCAATGTTTGACTCTTCCAAAGCATCAATAGCATTTGCCAGAATGTTCATAAACACCTGATTCAGCTGCCCAGCAAAACATTCTACTAATGGTAGTTGACCATATTCTTTGATAACTTTCCAATTCCCTGTTTCTAATTGCTTGGCGGCGCTGTTGAGTTGTAAAATTGGTAGCACTACCAGCGATCGCGATAGCCAACGCACTAAAAATACAGTCAATAACAACACAGCCAAAAAAGTTACTAGAGCAAATCCGGCAGCCCGAATTTCTAGGCGCACTACAGAACTTCCGTCTAATTCAACCACCAAGAATCCATTTACCCGACCCTGGAGATTGGTAATTGGGGCATAACCGTAAAGAATGGTTTCGCCATTTGCAGTTTGCTGAAATTCCTGACTCCAGCCCTACTTTGTTAGTAATCTGTTGCCATTTTTGTTCAATCGCGGCATCCTTTACTTTTGGTGCTGCCTTGGCATGAATTACACTTGTCCATACAAGAGCCATAGTCTGGTGTACCGTCACCATTCAAGTCTTTGCCGTGAAACTGTTTAGCGATCGCCACATACTCATTCCAGTTTGTAGGAGGTGTTAACCCTGCCACGCTGGGTTTCCTTGATAATTTGACGATCGCTCGTTCGCTTTGTTATTTTTTATAACTCAAGCTTGATTAAAAACCGTGACTAACACTAGCTGACAGCAGTAACTTATTAACAGTTGCACAGGTAGATACACTTAAGTTAATCTTTAAACTAGCTATGGGCACTCCAATTAAAGGCATATCTAAAATCAATCGGCAACAACACAAAAGATGATTGACTATTAACTTAATGACTAACAGACGCCAATTTTTAAAAGGGG
Source organism: Nostoc sp. DedQUE09 (assembly GCF_034530915.1). Lineage (NCBI taxonomy): Bacteria > Bacillati > Cyanobacteriota > Cyanophyceae > Nostocales > Nostocaceae > Nostoc > Nostoc sp. DedQUE09. Next base: position 93,338 of record NZ_JAVRCE010000020.1, on the reverse strand, counting down.
TGGCAGCACTTTCTAGCTTATCTTTAGCTGGTTGTGGCTGGAGGCTGGCTGAAGTACGTGCTAATTCTAATACGAATGGTCAGCGTGACCAACTTTATATCTTTACCTGGACGCAATATACTGACAACCAATTATTGAAAACTTTTAGCGCTCAAACTGGCATAAAAGTGTTGGCAGATGTCTATGATTCCAATGATGTCATGCTGGCTAAATTGCAAGCTGGAGGCGGGGGCACTTACAGCATTATCAACCCATCTGATTACATGGTGCAGAAGATGGTAGATAAAGGTTTATTAACAGAAATAAATCATGATCGCTTAATCGGTCTAGAGAATTTATTTACCCGGTTTCAAAATCCTAGTTATGACTCCAATAACCGCTACAGTATCCCTTTTAACTGGGGGACAACAGGTTTCCTTTACAATTCCGAAAAAATCAAAGATGCACCACAAGACTGGGATTACCTTTGGCAAAATCAAGAGCAACTTAATCAGCGAATGACCTTGCTCAATGATGTTCGAGAAGTCATGGGTGCAACCTTACGAATGCTCGGTTATTCTTATAACTCAAAAAATGAACAAGAAATCAAACAAGCTTATGAAAAATTGAAGATGCTAAAACCTGCGATCGCGCGTTTTGACACCGACGCTTGGCAAAATCAAATTCTGGCAGGAGATTTACTACTAGCAATGTGTTATTCAGCAGATGCAGTGAAAATATCCCAAGAGAATCCTAAACTCAAATATGTAATTCCTCGCAGTGGTTCTTCATTATGGACAGATACTATTGTAATTCCCAAAACAGCCCCCAACCAAGCTGGAGCTTATGCTTGGATTAACATGATTTTGCAACCAGAAATAGCAGCCCAAATCACTCAACGCCTAAATATTTCTACGCCGAATAGCGCTGGATTTGAGCAATTACCAAAAACAATCCAAAACAACACTAATTTGTTTCCGCCAGAGTCACTGTTAAAAAATTGTGAACGTGTTACACCTGTAGGAGAATTTGAAGAGGTTTACGATCGTTATTGGACTCAATTAACTAGCAGCTAAAAGAGTTAGAAGTTAGGAGTGATTAATTTGGAAAAAAATGAGATTTCTAAAATAGAAGAATTGCAGCACCCCGTCAGAAATTGGCTGCAACCCTTAGTATTGCTTGCACCATCTGGGATTTGGTTATTATTTTTGTTGGTGCTGCCAACTTTGATAATTTTCGAGTTAAGTTTAGTTGCAGACATCCGACCAGGAGATTTGGTCAATCCCAACGGATTCAAAAACTACATCCGAATATTTGACTCCCTTTACCTGCAAGTAATTGGTCGATCGCTATTTTTTGCCTTTGGCACTACGATAATTTGTTTAATTTTGGGCTTTCCCGTCGCCTATTGGATTGCTCAAATAGCGCCGCAGCGTTGGCGAAATTTGCTGCTATTAGCCTTTGTTCTACCTTTATGGACTTCTTCATTACTCCGTTCTTACGCTTGGATTACAATTCTTCGGCCTACTGGTTTATTGAACAGTTTACTCAGTAATTTAGGCTTGCCTACTTGGGAATTACTTAATAATAGTCAAGCTGTATTAATTGGCATGAGTTACAGCTTATTACCCTATATGGTTTTGATTTTATATGCTTCTCTTGAAAAGCTAGATAAACGATTGCTAGAAGCCGCAGCTGATTTAGGTGCAAATCCAGTAGAAACTTTTTTTCAAGTAACTGTACCGCAAATTTTTCCGGGAATTGCGGCTGCTTCCATGCTTGTATTCATCACAGGCTTGGGGGATTTTGTTGATCCAGAATTACTCGGTGGTGCTTCTAGTATGACGGCGGCGCGGTTAGTTTACAATCAGTTTCTTGGAGCAACGCAAAATTGGGGATTTGGTTCAGCCTTGAGTATGACGTTAATTTTGCTTGTTAGTATTGCGATCGCATTTTTAATTAAGTTTGGAGAAGCTACACCCAAACGTTAAAATTTTGGTCGCTCATTTATAATAAAGGCATCAAACGCCAGCGAGACAACGGTTATGCTCTCACCCGATCTCAAAAATGCGTTACCAACTACCGATGAACTTCCCTGTTCAGACGATACGCCAGTGGATAACGAAGATCAAAATTTTTTGCCCAATATTTTACTCTTCTTACTTAACTCCATTTGGGCAAATCGCATGGATTGGTACTTCGGAGTAGATATGGGAGTGTATCACACCACAGGAGTAAATCCCAGAGTACCTGTAGTCCCAGATGCTTTTTTAAGTCTGGGAGTAGAACGGAAAAAGGGTGGTAAATCACGCAAAAGTTACGCGGTTTGGGAAGAAAATGGGATAGTTCCAATATTCACATTAGAAATGGTATCCCATACTCCAGGGGGTGAATACGACGAAAAGCTAGATATATATAGAAAACTTGGTGTATTGTACTACGTAATTTATAACCCTGAATTTTGGCGACGCGACCAACATCAACCCTTTGAAGTGTATAAGTTGCTCGATGGAAACTACCAACTACAAATAGGTGAACCTTATTTGATGCCAGAGGTGGGTTTAGGCATAGGGCGACACCAAGCTGTAATTGGCGGGATACAACAGGAGTTTTTATGTTGGTATGACGAGCAAGGAAACCGCTATTTTACAGATGCAGAACAGGCACAACAAGAGCGATCGCGGGCTGAACAAGAACGGCAAAGGGCTGAACAATTAGCCGAGTATTTACGCTCTTTAGGAGTAGATCCAAATAACCTACCTGATAATTCGTAATTCGTAATTTGTAATTAAAAATTGTTAATTATTTTTCACTATGAGTAAATGATCTAAATCATCTGCATTACTGTTCATTAACTCTTTGATTTTAGAGATAAACTCATGCTCTAAAAAAGGTTTGGTTAAGTAAGCTTTTGCCCCCAACTCTTTAGCAAGCTGTCGATGTTTTTCAGCGCTGCGAGAAGTAAGAATCACAACAGGAATTTTTGCTAAATTTGTGTATTGGCGGAAATTGCTCAACAACTCAAAACCATTCATCCGTGGCATCTCTAAATCAGAGACGACAACTTTAATTTCAGGATGTAACTGCAATTTTTCTAGAGCTTCTACACCATTTTGAGCTTGTATTACTTGATAGCCAGATTTTTGGAGAGTCAGAGAGAGAGTTTGGCGGAGACTAATTGCATCATCTACTACTAAAACAACTTTTGGTGATTTATAATCTGGCTCTTGAGAATAACTGAGTTGGGTTTCGATAGTTGTTGTGGAAGTCGATGCCGCAAGTAATGGTGTAGATGAAAAAGTATGCCCTGATATCGGCAAGGCTTTTTTATTTGATGAATAAGCTACTGGTAGCGCCCTGATATCAAGTGTTGTTTGTTGGATTTCGCTAGATTTTACCAGCAACAAAGCATCAATTACTAAGATGAGATTACCATTAGCTAAACTACTACAACCATAAATGTATTTTGGCGGTGCGATCGCGTTTCCTAAAGGTCTGATTACCAATTCTTGTTCGCCGATTATTTGGTCAACTTCTAAAGCAACCTTTCCCTGATTTCGCTGTAGTAAAAGCACCGGATTCTTTGCTACACTTTGGTTATGAGTATTTGAAGTATTGTATGGAGTCTCGTTATTAATGAATGAACCATTATAATTAATCAACTTTGAAAGTTGGCGAAGGCTGACCATAGTAGTTTCATCATTGTCTATATTCAAATGTAAGACTTTTTTCCCTTCAATTTCTTTAATCTGTTGTTCAGAGGGAATCAATATTTTTTCGATACTGTCCAACATCAGACCATAAACAACACCTTTGGCTTGAACTAGCATTAACTTTTCTGTAGTCATAGAAAAAGGGATTTTGAGGATGAATATTGTTCCTTGGTTGGGTAAGGATTGAACTGAAATTGAGCCGTTGAGCGCGTGCATCTGAGTACGCACAATATCTAAACCCATACCGCGCCCAGAAATTTCACTTACTTTATTTGCAGTAGAAAATCCAGGCGAAAATATCAAATCTAAAAGTTCAGGTTCAGCCAGACTAGAAGCATAGTTTCTAGTTTTTTCTTCAGTTTGTATGGGATAAAGTTCAGCAGCTTTTCTGCGAATTCTGTCTAAATTCAATCCCTGACCATCATCTCGAACTTCGATAATAGTTTGGCTACCCTGATGATAAGCGCAGATTTCGATTAAACCTTCTTCTGGTTTACCAAGCTCTCGGCGAACTTGCGGAGCTTCAATACCGTGGTCAAAAGCATTACGCACTAAGTGTAACAAAGGATCGTAGAGCTTTTCTGCGATCGCTTTATCTACTAGTACTTCACTACCAGTAAGTTTCAATTCTACAAGTTTGGCATGAACATTCCCCAACTTATTTACCATGTGGGGGAAACGATTCAGAATATTGCCCAAAGGCGACATTCGTGCTTCGACTAGGCTATCTATAATATTAAGAGTTAAATTCTCTTGTTTATCACTAATTTGAGTGGCTTGTGTCAAAAGTAAATCAAGTGACTCTGTGGTTTCTTGTAGTTGCAGTGTCTCTTCTATTGCTTCATGCAATGTCATGTGAAATTCTGTATATACATCCATTTCTAGAGAGTCAAAATCCACTGCAAAACTTTGCGTTTGTTCTGATGCAATATTTTGTATTTGTAAAGGTAGATCGCGTAACTCATTTAAAGTTGTTTGGTGTCTAGTTAATTGCTGTACTAGCTGCTCAATTATTTCTTTGACTTGTTCATCTTGCAAACTATGCCGTTTTTGGGAAATCAGCAATTCTCCTGCTAGATAATTGAGGTGTTGCAGTTTCTCTGTATCTACGCGAATAAATGAAGGTTGGCGAAAGTTTTTAGTTTGAACATACTGTGATTTGTCTTCTATTTCTTTGTTGATTTGTATAGCTATCTCAGGCATGACTTCAATAGCTGCTTCCGAAACATTTACAACTACCTGTTCGCTGACACTTAATGAATCAAGCTTTCCTGAAGAGTCATCAGTCTGGGTTGTCACAACTTCAACAGCAAGGTCTTGCCTAGCTTCTGCTCCCCATATTTCTTCTAGCAAGTTATCAGTTGATTGAGAAGATACAATCTCTTTAATCACTAACAGGTTTTGTAAATTGGGGCTATCAAGCCAATTTTTCTCTTCGCTAGTAACAGGGGGGTAATTTTTATATTCTTTTGCTAATTTGTGAATTTGGTTTTGTAATAATTTAATTCCTGAAAGGTGGCTATCAGATGCTTTCAGAGAATATTGAAACTTTGCAACTGCAAATAGGATAATTAAGATTATACCACGTCGATAAATACAAAGACTTTGACTATCTTCTTCATCCTGAACAAAATCAAGAAAGTCTTTTAGCCAGTTTTCGATATAATTAAGCAGATTTTTTCTTTCTAACCTGGGAACTAGTAAAGTCAAACTGAGTTCCGCTTCTGGTATTTGCATCTGGTGATTAAACCAGCCATAAATGTAGCGAATTACTTTTAAATAAAACTTGGCAGTTGTTGGCTTTACCGATTCATTTTTATTGTTATCAGATGTAGTGAGAAACTGATAAAATTCTTCTTCATGGATAAAAAGTTTACTAGCAGATGAATCATTTTGTAATTTTTTAGATAACTCATCATTTGCCATTATTGTGAGTTTTTGTAAACCTGATGAAGGTTCTCCACCAGATGTGCGATCGCCTGCTAATACTAATTTTTTTGCTTGTTGTAAATCTGCAAGGGCAATTTCTGCAATTTGCTGTACCTGAGTAGGATTTGCTTGCAGCGCTGAGAGAATTGTTTGAGAAATTTCTCCCAATCCAGGTAAATTTAGAGATTCTGCCAAGCCCAGAAATACTTCAGCTTGAGAGTGTAAAAACTCAATAAATTCGTCATTATTTGGTGGATTGTTAACAAAGCCAGCAATACTGTTTAGACGTTGTTCTACTCCTACTTCAAAAACAGATTGTACAATATCAAATCCCAATTCTTCAGAAGTGGGAATATGAGATTCAGCACCAAATGCATCACCCAGCTTTTCTTGCAACTGTGCAAATACCAAAGTTGCTCGCTGAAGCAGTTCTTCGTCATTAACAGTACTACCTACTAATTCAGTATTTAGTGCTATACTCAAACACTCATAAGCTTGTAATAAAAGTGTTTGTAATTCTGCATTAACTACCACTTTTGGATTGTATAAAGCTTTAAATACATCTTCTAAAAAATGGGCGATCATCTTAATTAATTCTAGCCCAACGTTAGCTGCACCACCTTTAAGTGTATGAGTAGCTCGCATTAGATTGTGAATTTTAGCAATGCTATAATCTTCTGATAAGCTAAATAGTTCTTGTTCAATAATTTGGACTAATTCTGGGGCTTCAGCTAGAAAGTAGATGTATCCTTGTTCGCGAATTTCGTTATCTGTAATCATAAGTAGGGAGTGGGGTGTAGGAAGTTAAAAGTTAGGAGTTAGGAGTCAAGAGTTGATCGACCAAGTGATTTTTCAGTTGTCTTGACTATTGAACTCAAAATCCGAATGATTTCGTCTGCATAGATTAGTTCATTAGTTAAATCAATCTTTACTAGTTTGGACTGTTGTAGTAGACGTAGCCAGTATTTGGTTTCCCTAGCTTCTTTGTATGCAATATACATTTTAGCCAAGAAATCCTTTCTACTCTGACCACCGCTAGCCTCTTCAACATTCGCGCCAATACTTGTCCCACTTCGTAGTAATTGCTTAGAAAGCACATATTCCCGTTGCTCTTGCAGTTTAATATATAGGTTAATAATTTCTAAAGCAAATTTAAAACTTTTCTGTTGAATAATGCTCTCTGCTAATTACTCTTCTCCTCTGTTTAACTAAAAAATTAAAAATAATTAAGTCAAAGCATTTTATATTTGCCAATAAAACAGTGTTTTATATAATTAATGCTTTGACCTAATAACTTCTAACTCTTAACTTTTAACTCCTAACTCCTAACTATTTTTCATTTCACTTTAAACTTACTAGCAGTTGTTAATAGTTCTTGCGCCATGCCTGATAAATCTTGGAACACAGTCGCAATCTCTTGAGATTCCGCAAAAGTTTTATCGGCAATCTCTGCAACATCTTGCATTGATTTAGTTACTGTTACAGACTGCGCCATTTGTTTTTGAGTCGCTGCGGTAATTCGCTCGATTAGCTGACTAATTTCAGCAGTCGCAGAAACGATCGCATTTAAGTTTTGGCGAGTGTCACTAACCAGATTTGTACCTTCTACTACCTGCTGAATACCAGTTTCCATCGCTACTGCAACTTCTCCGGTTTCTGCTTGAATCTCCTGAACTAATTTTTCAATTTCGATGGTTGCTGCTGCTGATTGGCGAGATAAAGAACGGACTTCATCAGCCACAACTGCAAAGCCTTTGCCATATTCACCAGCACGAGTAGCTTCAATGGCTGCATTCAGAGCGAGTACGTTTGTCTGTGTAGCAAAATTACCAATCAAATTCACCACTTTAGAGATCTTTTGCGAGGATTCGCTGAGGCGTTTAATCTTTTTGCTGGTTTGAGCAACGGTTTCACGAATTCCTTGGATTGCTTTTACAGTCAGGTTCATGGCAGTATCGCCAGACTCTACAGTTTGATTGGCTTTTTGCACTGCTAGTTGTACTAACTCAGCATTCGTTACTACAGCTTGAGTTGAGTCCACCATCTGTTGAATGTCACCTAAAGCTGCGCTAATATCCTCAGACTGTTGTTGTGCCAGATTGGTTAGTCCCGCTAATGAAGACTCGCTATTGCTAGAAGTTTGGGCAACTTGTTGAGCAGCACCTTGTACTTGAACAACAATTTGCCGCAGTGCTTGCAGAGTATTATTGTAAGCATCTGCGATCGTGCCTAGTTCGTCTTCTGTAATCGGTGCGCGTACCGTTAAGTCGCCGTTGAGAGCGGGTCTAAGGGCTGTTAGGAGTTGAATTGATCGTTGTTGGAGTAACTCCTTGGCTGCCTTTTCCCGTGTTGCTGCTTCTGCTAATTTTGCTGACTGCGCTTGTACTTGTTGCAAGTATTCGGTGTGTTGTAATGCCAGTCCTAACTGGCTGCCAATACGTGCTAACAAAGTAACTTCCGATTCTTCCCAATCACGAGTGACCGAATTTTGATAAGCTGCTAGCAATCCCCACAATTGTTCCCCTGCAAATACAGGAACAATTACATAAGCTTTGGCTTCAAATTGCTCTAAAACTTCAATGTGACAAGGAGAATGACCTACCTGATAGATATCATTTACAACAAAGTTTTCTCCTTGGGCATATCGACCTCCCTGAGTTTCTTGTAAGTGGGTATCTTCCCAGACGGTTTTGATATCGGGGCCTACCAATTTTACCCACAGATGACCTGCTGACTCTGCGATAAATTCCCCACTCCAGTTCGGATTGAAACGATACACGGCAACGCGATCGCATCGCAGTAATTGCCTTACTTCTTGAGTAGTTGTTTTGAAGATTTCTTCTACATCTAAAGATTGCCGGATGCGGTTACTGATCTTGGTAACAGCTTTCTCTTGTTCTGCTATTTGAGCTAGTTTCTCAGATTTCACCCGCACTAATTCCAAATAGTCTATCTGTGATTTAGCTAGGCTAAATTGCAAGCTAGTTTGAACCAAAAAGTTCACTTCCCAGCTTTGCCATTCACGGGAGCTAGAATTTTGATAAGCTGCCAGCAATCCCCACAATTTATCCCCGAAGAATATCGGAACAATGATATAAGCTTTGGCTTCAAACTGCTCTAAAATCTCAATATGGCAGGGAGCTAGCCCTACTTCATAGATATTATTAACGACAAAGTTTTCACCTCTGACATACCGACCTCCCTTGGTTTCTTGCAAGTAGGTATCATCCAAAACGGTTTTAATATCAGGGCCTACCAGTTTTGTCCAACCAGTACTCACAGACTCAGCCACAAATTCACCACCCCAGTCAGGGTTAAAACGATAGACAGCAACGCGATCGCATTGTAGTGATTGACGCACTTCTTGAGTAGTTGTTTTGAAGACGCTTTCTACATCTAAAGATTGTCTGATGCGGTTGACTATTTTAGTGAAAACTTTCTCTTGTTCAACTATTTGAGCTAGTTGGTCAGATTTTGTCTGCACTTGTTCGAGATATTCCCCTTGTGAGATAGCTACACCAAATTGCAACCCAATTTGAGTTACAAAGGTTTCTTCCCAAGGTTGCCAATCACGAGGCCCAGAATTTTGATAAGCTGCTAACAAACCCCATAATTTTTCTCCAGCAAATATGGGTGCAATGATGTAAGCCTTCATTTCATACTGCTCTAAAATGTCAATGTGACATTGAGAATGGCCCATTTGATAAATGTCATTAACTACAAAGCTTTCACCCTTGGCATAACGTCCTCCTTGAGTGTCTTGTAAGTGACTATCTTCCCAGACCATGTAAAAATCAGGGCCGACCATTTTTATCCAGCCATTACCCACTGACTCAGCAACAAACTCACCACTCCAGTCAGGTTTGAAGCGATAGACACCGACGCGATCGCATTTTAGTAATTGGCGTACTTCTTGAGTAGTTGTTTGAAAAAGCTTATCAACATTTGATACCCGCAGAATTTTGTCGATGACTTTAGCTACCGATTTTTTTGCTAGTAGCCGCTGTTGCTGTTCTTTTTGGAATTCAAAGCTTTGTAATTTGTAAATCAGTTCTGTTGTCAGTTGAGATAGTAGGCTAATTTCTACTTCTTGCCACTGCCGCTTTGAGTAGCAATTATTGACTGCTAGTAAGCCCCACACTTTACCTTCTACTACAATCGGTAAACTCAAACTAGCTTTAATTTGAAATTTATCTAGCAGTTGCTTTTGATAAGGAGTAAGTTGAATCTGATTGATATCATCAATAACTACAGCTTCTACATAGTCTTGATTGGTATATAAACCAAAAATAATTCCGGGAATATTTTCGCCTAAAGTTGGAGTCCAACCTAATGTTCTTGATTCTGCTAAAACATTACCTGATTCTCGCGAAGTAAACTGATAAATTAAGGCGCGATCGCAGCCAATCTTTTCTCTAATTTGTGCTACGGTAATTTTAAATAATGTATCAATGTCTGGGGCTTGGCGCATGTGACTTGTGATGTCTTTCATCTGTCGCCGCCAAGTTTTAAATTCTTGAGCGATCGCACTTAATAAAGATATTTCATTACTAGCAATATTTGCTATATGAGCGTTACCATTTTGATTCTCTAATTCAGAGATTAGATGCTCGTTCTCATGGCTATTGTTATACAAAAATGTCATTTGATTAACCTCAAAATTGTGATTGGTAATAACTGGATATGTAGCAAGCGATATTTATTTGATATTTACTCATTAAGAATTAAGAGTTTTCACAATTCACATCTTAATAAATATTCAATTATGAATCCCCCATGCTGAAGATTGAATAATAGTTGTCGCATCCAAATTAAAAATTATCTCCTCCGAATCATTAATAAAGTATCCCTGTAAAAAAGGTGATATTTTTGGATAAAACAATTCAGTATTTGTAGCTTTCATTTCTTTAGCATCCAGCCATTCAATATCTATAATTTGCCGCACCAATAGTCCCAAATACTTACCTTTATTTTCTAGAACAATCGCCATCATTTTTGAAACTAAATTTGACCCTGGGGAAATTGGAGGATAACCTAACATTGCCTCTAAATCGACTAACCAAAGCATCTCACCGCGCCAATTATAAATACCCAAGACACTACTTGGCATTTGAGGAACGCCGCATATTTCTGGTAATGATACTTGCAAAACTTCTGCGATGTGTCGTAAAGAAATTACGGCTGTATCAGTTACTCCCAAATTAAAACTTAAAAACTTTTCTTGGGTTTCCAAAGCTATCGATCCTTTGTTCTTGATTATTTATATTTAACCAATATTTGCAGTTATTGTTTATTCTTGAAAAAATTCATTTAAACAATTGTGGTTTTTATTATTTGTTAATTTATGATATTTTACTAATTAAGTAGTCGCTTTAAAATTACCACTAATTCGTCTCGGTCAATCGGTTTTGATAGATAACCATCAGCCCCTAACATATTACCCCAAATTTTATCTACATCACTATTTTTTGTAGAGCAAAAAACTACGGGTATCTTGCTAGTGTCCGGATTATTTTTGAGTTCTCTGCAAATTTCAAAACCACTTTTACCCGGTAAAATTACGTCAAGAAATATTAAGTCTGGCTTATTTTTATCTATTTTGTCTTGAGCCTCTTCACTACTAGTGGCGCTAATCACAGAATAACCTGCCTGTTGCAAGTAACGGCTGATTATTTCCATATCTGTTAAGCCATCTTCAACAACTAAAACAGTATTCATGGCAATTACTCGTTAACTTTCTCTCAAAATATAAACAAAATAGACAAATCCTAAATGATTCCTTAAAAAGACATGGAAGGGACTAGAGACTAGCCCTAACCCCTCTGCCCTAAACAATATTTAACCAATTAAATAGGACTGCTATAAATACAAGAATTTGTATTTGTCTAATTTTGATACAATCTTGATGTATCAACCTCAGAAAAAGTACGTAATAAATATAAATCAATAGGATATAAAATATCTTTAAAATATAATTTTAAATTTTGTATTGAATATTGAAAATTTCACATAGACTAAGAGCAAGATAATTTTAAGGCAAGAATAAATCTAAAATTCTAAATCAATTGACAAGCCTTTGATTTGATAAATAGAGTAAATATAAAATTGTTTAACCTCAATAAATTAATTTTTACTGAGGTGAAAAAATCTAGAAATTTTGAGGAATAATTCAGAATCAAAAATTGCTTTTAATTCTTCCTAATTACAAACCTCTAAATTAGATTTTCTTTTATCGTGGGATACGTTGGATATGCTCTGTGTAGGTAAATACTTACGTATTATACTCATTACCTTATCAGCCACTACAGGTTTAGTGAGAAAATCTGTAGAACCAACTACTTTGGCACGAACTCTATCTAAAAGACCATCACTGCCTGTTAATATAATTATTGGTGTGTTGGAAAATGTAGATATTCTTCGTAATTGAGTACAAATTTCGTAACCACTGGCGACTGGCATAATCAAATCCAAAAAAATCAGGTCTGGTTTATCCTGAATCAGAGTTGGTAGAGCTTGTACAGCATCTTGAATTTTGACAAACCTAAATCCATTGGAAGTGACAATATGCTCTACCATTTTACATACTTGAGGGCTATCATCGACGCAAGCCACTAGTGGAGCAATCCGCTTCTTGGCTTGTGTGGTGGTAGAGTTATTGTTAACTTCAGTAATTCCTAAAGGTAAGTCAGGTACTTCTACTAATTCGATGATTCCTTTAAGGATATAAGGAAGCAATGAACGAGTCAGTGGTAATACACTCTGCTTCATTTTCATGGCTAAATCTCGCAGAGTGAATTTGCCATTGATTAAATTTACAAAGTTTTTGTAGACAGATGGACTTACCATCTGCTCAAGTTGTTCTGGTCGCCGTAGAATTGGTGCTAAGTCAGGAGAGAAATTTGCTAAACCTGTTTCTGACCAAATTTTCCATGAGTCTTGCATGTGCTTTACAGACATTTCTGCACTCGTGAAACTCATTGGAGTTTCTAAGATAACTTCCTGGGTACGATTGCAACTTAGAGAAGCAAAGTTTCCTTGTAAAGCTAAGTCAAATAATAATTCTGCTATTGTATTTTCTGCAATAGATTGAATCTGTTCTCTCTGAATTTTCTGTTTTTTATAAAATACTTCTATAAGTTTATAATCCCAGTAATCAATTGATAGGTCTTGCCCACGGAACTGCAACTTATCAACATCAATCTGGGGACAATTTTGAGCTATATGTCTACGCCAACGTCGGAAGGGATGAGTTCCTCCTGTTGCCCAAACTATCCGTCCTAGTCGATAGTAAAAAGTCCATTGGCTGCCTTTTGAACTTTTAATATTTAATTTGCCATTGTATTGCAACTGAGTACAAGTTTTGAATTCATTTACTAGGTTATTTGAAATAAGTTCTTGATGAGGCATAGTTTGTTCCTTTTATTAAAAATCTAGCCATTAAAAACCGATACTAGTAGAACGCGCCGTAAATCCACCTACCATCTCAAGTAACCAGACAAATTTATTAGGTCACTTGTTAAAGATAGGCAACACTTTGATGGCAGTGTTCTAGCTATATAGCGATGGCAGATATATGAATAAGTGCAAATGCATTTGATATATAGCAGTCTAAATCAAGATTATTAAAAGCAACGCAGATGTTAAAATGGCAAAACTATTGCTAGTAAATAATTTATCTAGCATAAAGTCTTTATTGGCAGAGTTTACTTTTCTGCTAATATTTATAACTAAAGTAGGTTGCCATAGTCAACATCATGGTGTACTGATATATTATTTTAAGAATTTTCATACTGAATCATATCCGTATAAGTTCTGAATTTTTGTTTAAAAAACATTAGCATTCTCCAAAGAGTTATACTTTAGTTATTCACATTGAGAATATATGTTAAAAATATTTATTTAAGTTTACTATTCTTAATTATGCTAATGAATGTTAGCTTTTCTAAGAAATATTTTTCTTAAAAAAAGGCGTGCTACTAAAACAAGTAGCAGCCAGATTAGAAAGTATTTATTTAGAAAATGTATTCAAGGTTGTTTGTGGTTTTCATAGCTGACAACAGCTGCTCTGAGATTACTTTGGTGTTCTGAAAGTAGACGATCGCCTTCATCTTTTTCCAAACCAGTCCAGTGCATCAATAGCGCCAGCTTGACCCATTTACCACTACGTTCTAGTAAAAAACCCGCAGTTTCCCGACTTAAACCTGTGAGGTCTTGCAAAATTCGCAAAGCGCGATCGCGTAATTTTTGATTTGTTACTGCTACATCCACCATGCGATTGCCATAAACTTTGCCTAGCTTGACCATCACGCCGCTAGAAAGGATATTTAAAGCTAATTTAGTGGCTGTACCAGCTTTCAGGCGAGTTGAACCGGCAATTATTTCTGGCCCTGTTAATAGACGAATGTCAATATCAGCATCAAAGCTAACTTGTTCAGCAGGAACACAGGCGATAAAAATAGTTGTAGCTCCTCGCTGACGAGCAGCATGAAGCGCACCGTGCACATAAGGCGTTGTCCCACCAGCGGTAATGCCAACTACGACATCTAATTGGGTAACGTGCCGCCCGGCGATCGCAGCCTCACCATCTTCAATACTGTCTTCTAAATCTTCAGAACTGCGTACTAGTGCGCCAGCACCACCAGCAATAATCCCCTGTACCAACTCTGGGGGTGTACAAAAAGTAGGTGGACACTCCGCAGCATCTAACACCCCTAACCTGCCACTTGTACCCGCACCGATATAAAATAGGCGTCCTCCGTGGCGCAAACGCTCTGCGGTGCGCTCAATTGCCTCTGCCAACTGAATTTTAGCCGCTGCAACTGCTGCAACAGCCTTTTGGTCTTCGTCATTAAATAACTCTACCAATTCCAGGGAACTAAGCTGGTCTAAGTTCAGACTATTAGGATTGACCAGCTCAGTTAAAAGATGCCCGCGTTCTTGCAAATTTGTCATTTGTCATTTGTCCTTTGTTCTACCCTACGCCGCCCTTTCTTTGGGCATCTATCTATGTCCGTTGTCATTAGTCAGTTAGCGACCAATGGCTAATGACCAATGACCAATGACTAATGACTAATGACTACTTACAACAGCCCTTCCAATTTGCGACGAATTTTCTCTAATTCAGAATCAGACAATTCTGGTTCTTCTAGCGGCTGTTGATTGAGAGGGAAAGTGTCTTCAACAGTATCCTCCTTCTGGGCATCTTCTTGCCAGTCAGTTTTTTCGACGTTAAGTTCTGGGGGAGTTACAACTAAATTGCTGTTTTCTGGGATGATTTCCCATTCATATCCAGCACTTTCGCAAAATTCCTTGATTTCTTCAGCATCGATCGGCTCCGGTGTGGGCGCGGGGAAATCTTGAGCTTCTAACATTAGGGCAAAGCGTGTCGCATCGTCTTCTGACTCGAACATCAGAATTTTATTGCGATCGCCTTCCCGAATTGTGTGAATCCCCTCATTTTCCGTTCGAGCATTAAAAATTAACACAAAAACACGCATTGGTGTAATCATCTGTCCTTTTTAAGGTTTATTCATATTAAAGTTCGAGATTGTGCCTCAAGGAAAGTCACAGGAATAATTTTCACTCTATTCAGATTTTCCTGAAAACGCCAATATTATTAAGCATAAGTATTGGATCGATAAAATACCGTAACTCAACCAATGGGGTCTTGGGTTTAGTTGGCGTATCCTGGAAATGGCATACTGAACCAATGTGCCAGTTAATGCTTGTGTGTGCCAGCGACATCCGGCAATTAATACAGTGAAAGCAAATGACTAAATCTACCAATCAAGATATTCATTCCCCCTCCCTTATCCGCAAACGTTTGTGGTTGCTGGTGTTGAGCCGGGGTAGCATTGCCTTGAGTGGACTTTTGCTGTTAGGAGTTATCGTTGGTATTTGGCGGTTGTGGACTTTTGTCCAAACAGAGTTAACGCCGTTAGCACAACAAAGTCTAACTACTACACTCAACCGTCCGGTAAAACTGGGAAGAGTCACACAATTTTCGTTGACAGGTGTACAATTTGGGGCTTCAGCTATCCCAGCCACACCTACAGATGCAGATCGGGCCACAGTCGAATCTGTAGAGGTGGGTTTTGATCTGTTACAACTAATTTTTAATCGCCATTTAAAGCTAGATGTAACCTTAGTCAACCCAGATATTTACATTGACCAGGATGACCAAGGGCGTTGGGTTTCCACTACCATTGCGTCGTCAGGTGGAAGCAGTGCAATTAAAACCGATTTGGACTACCTGCGGTTTCGGAATGCCAAGCTGGCCTTGATGCCGGATGAGAGAGTAGAGGGAGATGAGGGGGTAGAGGGGCAGGGGGGCAGCACTTCGGCTACGCTCAGTGACCGGGGAGCAGGGGAGCAGGGGGGCAAGGGAGAAGACCCAAATTCTAACTCAGCACTGGCTCAACGCGCTGCTACTACTAACAATACTCAGCAATTGCCTGTGCTATTTTCTCAACTCAACGGATCTGCTCGACTTCTAGCAAATAACCAGTTGATCCGATTTGAAGTTGGGGGTCAAGCAGACAGTGGTGGCAATATTTCCATTCAGGGAGAGACACGTTCTAAGGTGCTAGCTGGGACTTTCCAGGTGCAAGCACAAGATTTTCTGGCTGAGAATATTACTCGGTTGATTAAATTACCAGTGAACTTACAAGCGGGTCGAGCCAATGGCGATTTGTTAGTTCGGTTGGCACCAGGACAGCAAACTTTATTGTTTGGTAACGCTACTGTGCAAGGGGTAACGCTACAAATACCCAAAGTCTCGCAACTGTTGAGCAATAGTCAAGGAAACCTCCACTTCCAAGGAACAGAGTTGCAGTTAAATAATGTGACTAGCAACTACGGCAAAATTCCTTTAGTGGCTACGGGAATCGTCGACACGAAAGCAGGCTTGAAGTTGGCAGCGCGTGTAAATGCGGTGAGTTTGGCGAATGCCCAAGAGACTCTTAAGGTAAAATTACCTGTACCGATCGCTGGACAAGTGCAAGCTTCTTTGCAGATTACCGGATCGACAAAAGAGCCAATACTCTCCGGCTCAGTTGCCACAATCCAAACTGCCAGAGTTGACAAAGTTGATTTTAATAGCATCAGTAGTAAGTTTGAGCTTGTTACTAGTTCTTCTTTAATTACCCTAAAAGATATTCAAGGTAAAGCTAAAGTTGGTGGTGAGATTACTGGCGCTGGTACAATTCAACTTGGTAAGAGTCCGCGACTGGATTTAAATTTCGCTGCCAAGAATGTTCCAGGAGATGCGATCGCCAAAGTCTACGAAGCAACGCCCACCTTTCAAATCGGCAATGTCTCTGGTACCGCTCAACTAACTGGCGCTCCTACCAATGTCCAAACTGTGGTACAGTTCCAAGCTCCTAATGGAACTTATCCCGGAACGGGCGAAGTTGCGATCGCTCCAAATCGCACTGTCTCTTTCCGTAATGTGGCTCTGAATATAAGTGGTGGTACAGTTCGGGCAACTGGTAGTTATTTTAATGAGCGTTGGCAAGCTCTGGCTGTTGCCTCTGGGGTAAAATTAGAACCCTTTGTAGACAAGAGTCAACTGCAAAATGTCTCCTTGGCTGGGGCACAATTCAATGGTCGTCTCATCCTCTCAGGCAGCACAGCACCATTTGAAATTGCCACAATTCGCAGTGATGGTGCAGGAGTTCAAATTGGTGGCGGCACAGTTGCAGTTTCTAATATCCAACTGCAAGACCAAAGTTTCTCGGCTCAACTTGTAGCTAATGGTGTGCGGTTGGGACAAATATTGAAACAGTCTCCCCCAGCTTTAGATAATCCTTTGGCGGGAACGTTCCAAATCGCAGGTAGCAGAGATGATTTCAGCCTGAAAACCTTCCGTGGCAGTGGTGAGGGTCGCCTTGCTATTGGCAAGGGTACGGTTACAGCCTCTAATATCCAAGTGGCAAATGGTGTATATCAGGCACAAGTTCAGGCTAAGAATGTGCCTGTGCAAAAGTTGGCAAAAGTACCAAAGCAGTTTCAAGGGGCGTTAACTGGTAAGTTCGATGTAGCGGGTTCTGTTGATTCTTTTAAACCACAAACTATTCAAGCCAGTGGTCAGGCGCGGATAAATGTTGGGCGTGGGACGATCGCAGCCTCTAATATCCAACTTGCTAATGGTGTATATCAGGCACAAGTTCAAGCAAATAATGTACCGGTGCAGCAGTTGGCAGCAGTACCACCGCAGTTTCGAGGGACGTTAACTGGTCAAGTAAACGTAGCGGGTTCTGTAGAGTCCTTGCAACCGCAAACTATCCAAGCCAACGGTCAAGCGCGGGTAAATGTTGCAGGTGGAACCATTACAGCCTCTAATATCCAAGTGGGTAATGGTGTATACCAGGCGCAAGTTGAGGCAACTAATGTACCGTTACAACAGTTAGCAGCAGTACCACCACAGTTTCGAGGGACGTTAACTGGTCAAGCAAACGTGGCGGGTTCTGTTGATTCTTTCCAACCGCAAACGATCCAAGCTAACGGTCAGGGACGGCTGGATGTTGCAGGTGGAACGATCGCAGCCTCTAATATCCAAGTAGCTAATGGTCGCTATCAAGCTGTCGTCGATGCTGCCGGTGTGGAATTAAATCGGCTCAATCAGCAATTACGAGGTCAGTTTGGCGGTCAATTGCAATTAGCCGGTACGCTCGGATCGTCCAAATTAGCTGATGTGCGTGCAGCTGGACAGGTGCAATTATCTCAAGGTATCCCTGGTTTAGAGCAACCCTTGACGGCTGCGATCGCTTGGAGTGGTGAAAGGCTGACCATTGAACGAGCAACTGCTCCCGGTTTAAGTGTGACTGGTAACATATTAGCCAATGCAAAACAAGCAGGGATACCGGAAATTACTGCCCTAAATCTCAATGTCCAAGCGCAGAATTACAACTTAAAACAGTTACCAATCAATCTTCCCAATCAAGTTGCTGTGGCGGGGAAAGTAGATTTTAATGGTCAAATCACTGGTAAGTTGCCCTTGCCAAATGTCGTAGGGCAAATCAACTTACGAGACTTGGTTGTGCAAGATATTGCTTTTGAGCCATTGTTAACTGGAAACATCGATTCAGTACAGGGACGCGGTTTGAGTTTAAACTTGGCAGGTAATAGCGATCGCCTATCTTTCAATTTAGATGCCAATAATCGCCCGAAATCTTTCTTAGTCAAGTGGCAGCAAGCATCAGCTACAGGTAACGTTCAAGGAAATGATTGGGCACTGAAACTGGCAAATTTCCCCTTACAAATATTGAATTTGACTCCGCCACCGATTACTCGCCTGGGTGCTGGTAAGATAGCTGGATTGTTAACTGGGGATTTGCTGTTTAATCAGCAGACATTTGCCGCTACGGGAAATTTAGCGATCGCAAATCCCCAAATTGGCCGGGTTAAAGGCGATCGTTTAGCTGCTCAATTCCGCTACGGTAACGGTAAAGCCACACTCACTAGTAGCGAATTTGTTAAAGGAAAAAGTAGCTACACCGTTGTCGGTACTGTGGCTCAAAGCCCTAAAGGGCCTCAATTACAAGGCAAACTGAACATCAAGCAGGGTGAGATCCAAGATGTTCTGGCTGTAGCACGAGTATTTGATTTACAAAATTTGCCAGGTGGTTCGCCAGAAATTTACGGCACCGCAGCGGATCTGGCTACCAAACCCCAAGGAACGCCAAATGAACCCTTATTAACCCAAATCCAACGGTTTTCTGAAATTGAAGCTTTGGTGGCAGAACAGGAAGAACAGCGACTTAATTCCACTCCAATACCAGATTTAGCAGACTTAAAGGGGACTTTCAATGGAGAAGTGGCTGTAAATACAGCTACAGCCAATGGATTATCAGTGGATTTTAATTTGAATGGACAAGACTTTGCCTGGGGTAAAAAGGAAGAACGAAATCGTTTTTATACTGCCGAAAAAGTGATTGCCGAAGGCAACTTTGAGAACGGTGTTTTAAGTTTGCGACCATTACGAATTGAATCTCAAAACAGACTGATTGCATTTACGGGTAACGTTGGTGGTGATGAACAATCTGGTCAGCTGCGGGTGAATAATTTTCCCGTACAACTATTGAATAATGTTGTCAAATTACCAGTTGGAATCACAGGTAATCTTAACGGTACAGCAGCTTTAGCAGGCAGCATTGCTAATCCCCAAGCTAGAGGGGAATTGCAAATCACAGAAGGAGTACTCAATCAGAGCAAAATAGAGTCAGCAACAGCAAGTTTCAGCTATGCCAATGGACGCTTAAACTTTGGTAGTAGTGTAGCAGTTGCTGGACCAAAACCTGTTGATATTACTGGCAGCATCCCTTATAAATTGCCTTTTGCTTCCGTCGCACCAGATAGCGATCAAATCAGTTTGGATATGAAATTGGAAAACGAGGGATTAGGGCTGTTAAACGCATTGACTAATCAAGTGGTATTTGAGAAAGGTGAAGGAGAAGTAGACCTCAAGGTACGAGGAACACTGAAAAAACCTGAAGTAAATGGAATTGCTACTGTTAATAATGCTACTTTTTCAGCCCAGGCTTTGCCACGTAAGCTGAGAGGTGTCACAGGTAGAGTGCTGTTTAATTTTGACAGTATCTTAGTAGAAAATCTTCAAGGTAGATTTAGCCGTGGGACGGTACAAGCTGCTGGTGAAATTCCCATCTTCAACAATGAGAACGTAACTATCAAAAATCCCCTGACTGTTAATCTCGATCAGTTAGCGTTGAATCTCAAGGGACTTTACCAAGGAGGCGCTAGTGGCAATTTGCAAATTACTGGTTCTGCCCTTAATCCCATAATTGGCGGTAGAGTAAATTTATTTGATGGTAAAGTATTGCTGGCAGAATCTACCGCCGCCACGACATCTGAAAATGGTAGTATTGGCGTATCGCCCACAAAAGATAATAAGCAGAGCAAATCTGAAATTGGGAATGGGGTAGGAAATGCGATCGCCAGATTTAATAATTTAGATTTGGAACTAGGTAAAAACGTCCAAATTACCCGTGACCCTATTCTCAACTTCCGCGCCAGCGGTAATCTCATAGTTAACGGCTTAATCAATCAGCCGATACCCGATGGTACTATTCAGTTAGAAAAAGGAGGAGTAAATTTATTTACTACCCAATTTAACCTTGCTCGTGGCTATAAACACACTGCAACCTTTAGTCCTTCTCAACCCCGCGACCCCAACTTAGATATTCGGCTATTTGCCAAAGTACTAGATGTAACTCAAAGTAATGACTTCAGCCGGGTAAATTCTACAGGTTTATCAGCGTTAGAGAGTGTTCGAGTCGAAGCCACTATCAACGGTTTAGCTAGCAAACTAAATGAAAATCTAGAATTAACAAGTAGTCCGTCACGTAGTCAAACCGAAATTGTTGCTCTTTTAGGAGGTGGATTTGTAGACACCCAAGGACGTGCAGACAGTACTTTAGGTCTGATTAACATCGCAGGTTCGGCTGTGTTTAACAATTTTCAATCAGCTTTTAACCAAATTGGGAGTACCTTTGGCTTAAGCGAACTGCGGATATTTCCTACCGTTATTTCTGAAAATCCCGAAGCTGGAAGAAGCAATTCCACTTTAGAATTAGCAGCAGAGGCTGGGGTTGACATTTCTTCCAAAATATCCGTTTCCAGTATTAAAATTTTGACAACAAACGATCCCTTTCAATGGGGTATTAATTACCGGATAAATAATGAATTTCGTGTGCGTGCCTCCACTAACTTAACCGATGACAGTCGTGCTGTAGTGGAATATCAAAAGCGGTTTTAAAGAAATCTCTTCAATTACAAATTACTTCCTGTTCCCTCTTCTCCTTGCTTTTCAATAGCTTGTCGTACCTGTTTAACATCTAACTCTAATGCTTCAGCAATTTGCTCTATACTTAAACCCAACTTAAGTAGACGGGGTATAGTATCGAGCTTTGTTTCTTTGCGAACCTCTTCTTTTACTTCCTGCTTTGTTTCTTCCTTTACTTCTTGGTAAAATTTAGTTTTTCTCCAATCGGTTAATCCAAACATTGCTTCTAACTCCTGCTGACTTTTGTTTACAAATTTGTAGATAAGCATTCTCTCTACTAATTCTAAAAGATTGTTACGGTTAGCTTCATCCGTTTGTTGTACTTGTTTTATCAAGTTTTTCGCTTGCTGTACGGCTTGATCTTCTGCTGCAACTACTAACTTAATTATGCCTAGCCCAATTGAAGATGATGGTACATTATCTAATTCGTCTAAATAAATTATACGAATTTGCTGTGGAGCTAATGATGTTTGATAAATGAATGGTATGCCTGGGTCGAGACTACGTTGAGCAAAAAGTAATACTGCTTGCCAGCGACGTTGAGGTTTATATTGATTGATATAGAGGAAAGCTTCTGTGATTATTCGCCAGTAAATATCATCATCGCGCTGAAACTGTACCTCAACAAAATAGATTGTATCTTCTGGAAATTCAGGTTTGGGTAAGAATAAGCCATCGATACGACGTGCTAGTTCTTTGATTTCTACTGAGGTAAATTGCTAGTTTAATGCTAAAGCTTGCGATTGTTCCAAAAGTTCAAATAATACACCTGGAAGAGTTTGGAATAAGGTGTAAAAAATCGTGTCTGTTTTCATGCACTCTCGATATTTAAATATTTTTAGATTATCGAGGTTGAGGAAAGATAATTTGTTCTAAATTTATTAAATTGTGATATCATCACCTTGCTGATTAATAGCTAATCGCAAAATTGACAATCCTAAAATTATTAAAAATAGCACTAGACCGATCGTGCAAGCATAGCTAATTTCTAAGTTATTGAAGGCTTGCTCATATAAATAATAAACAATCGTTTTTGAGCTACTGAGTGGGCCTCCTTGAGTCATAATGTAGACTTCTTCAAAGACTTTGGTCGCAGAAATAGCCGAAATTACTGCCACTAGGGCTAGATATGGCTTCATTAAAGGTATGGTAATATCCCAATGTTTACTGATACCATCAGAGCCATCAATAGCTGCGGCTTCGTACACATCAGCAGGAATTGATTGCAACCCCGCTAAATAAATCACCATGTAGTAGCCTAATCCTTTCCACACGGTGACAGCCATGACGCTGGCAAGAGAAATTGGTACAATGCCAAAAATTTTTGCTGGGCTAGTTAGCCAAGGAATACCTTCTGGAAAAAGACCTAAAGCTTTAAATAACTGATTCAGTAATCCATTTTCTGCATACAGCCATTTCCAAGCTATTCCCGCAACCACCATTGAAATTACCACTGGAGTGTAGTACGCTGCTCTAAACCAATTCATTCCCCGCAGTTTCTGATTTACCAAAATTGCCAGTACTAAGGGAGCGATTACTAAAATTGGTACTACACCTACAAGATATAAAAAAGTGTTCTCCAAGGTTTTCCAAAAAACTGCATCCTTCCAAAGCTTGAGAAAGTTGGCGAAACCTATCCATAGTGGCGGCTGGGCAATGTCTTCATAGCTGGTAAAGCTGAGGTAAAAAGCTTGCAATGCAGGCCAAAAGACAGTTAAGCCTAAAAGAACTAAGGCGGGTAGTAAGAACAAATAAGGGGTAAGCCGCTGTTTGATGAACATCCAATTTTTAGGTATCAATTGATTCATAAGAAGTTTAATAGTTGTTTTTGCTTTGTTAAAACAAGAATTTGGAGATGTGAGTAGATTTAAGCTTCAATATTTTAAGGGCATTATTTGCTTGTGTAAGCATTGGCGTAGCCTCTCGTAGAGAAGTTCGTCGTAGACATCGCTAATTAATAACTTGGAGATCAATTGCAATGGAAACTCAGCATAATCCGCCAATTGAACATCAAAATGTCCCCATAAACCACCGTGGACTGCATGATTTTTTGTATAGTTCTGACAACGAACACGCCGCTATTGAGGTGAGTATAACTCCTGAACTGGCAAATAATGGTACTGAAATCATTGAGTTTGAGGGTTGGAGTGTAGCTGCTCAGAACGCTAAAATTGCCGGAGTTTACGCAGTATTAAATGCTCAACGTCGCACGCAGTACATTGGCTATTCTCGAAATGTGTTGCTTTCCCTAAACAGCCATCTTCGCCAAAATGGCAGGCAAAAGTGTGCTTTTGTACGTGTGCAAGCATTCAAGTTTCCCAAACGCCAAGAAATGGAAGATTTGCGAGATGCGTGGATAGCAGAACTCGAAAGTACGCCACCTGGTAATGCAACTGAAAGCGGAATGTGGGCTAGTACGGTAGGTGAAGCAACTAAGGCGGTAATGTCAGAAGCCCAACTTCAAGCCTACGAGGAGAAAAAGCTAAAACTGCGGAAAGCAATGGCTGATACAACCCTTTCTAAAGAGTTAGAAACAATGGATGCGAGTGAAGCTGAACGTCAGCGTCAACTTGAAGCTGCTGTGAAAAACGATGACTGGAGTGTAATTATTGACGCACAGACACAGGAAACCAAATATTGATTTTTGTCTGCTTGAGTGCGCTATCTGACTTTTTGAGTAAGTGGCATGAAAGTTCTGTGAAAGATGAGAGTTAAGATTTTAAAACGCAGAGGGGGCTGAGGGAAGCGCAAAGGTTCGCAGAGGAGTGAATTCTTTGCGTTCCTCTGCGTTAAAAAAGGATATATATGACGACAAAATTAGATGCTCTAATTAATTCTCTAGAAGCAAGGTTCTTCAATTCCAAACTCAAAATTAGCAAACTACAGAAACACGTATCAGAAATTTCTCTGTATATTTGTGTAACCTACCTCTAAAAAGCTAGTTGCTGGGCGTTTATAATTTGTGGTTTGATTTTAACAGCCGTGGGGATAACCCAAAATCCAACATTCCAATAATCGCCCATGATTGAAATTGACGGTTCCTACGGAGAGGGAGGCGGACAAGTTCTTCGCACTTCCTTAAGCCTAGCCGCCATTACCGGCGAACCCATACGAATTACAGGCATTCGCGCTGGACGCAAAAAGCCAGGATTAGCAGCACAACACTTAACAGCAGTTCGGGCGGCGGCGAGAATTTGTAATGCCCAACTACGGGGTGATGCTTTAGGTTCAATGCTGCTGGAATTTATCCCAGGTAGTGCGGTGCAAGCTGGAATTTATACCTTTGATGTTAGTAAAGCACAACAAGGGGGTTCTGCGGGTGCGATCGCTTTAGTTTTACAGACAATTCTTTTACCTTTGGCATTAGCATCTGGCAATTCTCTGGTGACACTAAAGGGTGGAACTCATGTGAACTTTAGCCCGACAGCGACGTACATTGAGCAAGTGTATCTACCCATACTGCAACGCATGGGTGTAGAAGCCCAAGTCAAGTTAGGCGCTTGGGGGTGGTATCCCCAAGGTGGGGGAGAGGTAGAGTTACAAGTAGATGGCGGTGGTAAACTCGGTGGGATCGACTTGCTGGAACGGGGCGATTTACAACAGGTGCGAGGACTAGCAGTGGTGACAGAATTGCCTTCCCATATTCCGCAACGGATGGCGAATCGTGCGGAGAATTTATTACGGGAAGCCCATTTAAAGGTTACTGTACAGACTTTGCGAGAAAGAGGTGTGGCACCTGGGGCAGGTATTTTCTTAACTGCTGAGTATAAAAACAGCTTAACTGGCTTTGGTGGATTTGGGCGTTTGCGGTTGTCGGCGGAAACAGTTGCAGAGATTGCTTGTCAGCAACTGCTTGAGTTTCATTACACAGGCGCACCAGTGGATGAACATTTAGCAGATCAGTTATTATTGCCAGCTGCTTTAGCTTCACAAGAAAGTCAGTATCGAGTGGCTGAGGTGAGTAGGCATTTGACGACAAATGCAGCAGTTATTGAACAGTTTGGGCTGGCGGAGATTAGAGTAGATGAAGCTGAGAAAATCGTGTCAGTTATTCCTATAATTAGTGGATAAGATTAAAGACTAAACACTTTCTTAAGAGCCTTGATTTTTGTAGTATCAATGCCACATTCAAGTTTTGAGATAGGATTTAAGCTTTTCCATTTGCCTTTACTAGCACTGAATATAACATCAGATGATTTTTCTAGATCAATTGCTTCAAAACCATCTATTTGGAATTTTGATAAATAACTCAAACGAGTAAACACTTCATCTCTTGATGCAGATTTAATACTCACAATTTTTGGTGGTGGTAAAGGCTCTGGCTCTGGTGATGGTGAGAAAAAGAATACTTTGGCAAGAGTATCCAACTTTTTACCTTTAGTAATTCCACATTTCAAGGTAAGAATAGGGTTAAAGTTAAACCAAGTTTTGCGATTAGATTCTGCAATTCGGTTTGTGGCAACAATAGGATCTACGCCTTTTAATGCACTACTTGGTTCTGATATTAAGTATCTGAGTGCAGCTAGAATAGTATCTCGTGATGCTGTATTCAAATTTACTTTAGGTAAAACTTCTCTAGCTAAAATTTTTGCCTGCTCAATACTTTGAGAATTTGGTGAAATGACTATACACCAGACTCGCTCTAACTTAGCTTGTTGAGCAACTATATAAATAAAGTGGTTACTAATAACTTGATATTGATAATCACCAATTTCTTTAACAATAATAGGAATCCAATTTCGCCCATCAGCTTGTAAGATAGACTCTGCTGCTGCTTTGATGATAAATTCCGATTCCGAAAACTGCTCTCCAGATTCAATATCAGTCAACTTCAGATGCATTAGTTTGCCAATATTATCAAAATCACTCATAAAATAAAGTACTCCTTAGCTAGACCACGATAATATTCAGCAGCTGTAGAATTTTTGAAAGCTGCTGGGATTCGAGAAAATGCAGCATTTGCTACAATCGCATAGCTTGGCAGACTATATATAGTTTTGTCAATGTTAGCTCTTGTAGTCTTTGGCCAAAAGTAAGGAAGTAAATTAAACTTAGATACTTGCATTTCTCTTGTAATAATGGCTTCAATTTCCTGAGTTGCTGTTTTAAGTTGAGGAGGAGTGATACTTTCACCATTAAAAAATATAGGTAAGGCGATTGGGCCACCATCTCGTCTAGCTGCCTTAACTTTTGGTACTAACTCTTTAATTACTTTAGCTGCATTATCTAGAGATGCTAAATTATTGTGTTTGGTAGGTATTAAAACCACATCACAGGCGTAAAGACTACTTTGACTAAAAAACATCCAATTTGTTGGACAGTCAATAAATATATAATCATATTCATACACAAAAGCTTTTAGAGCATCTTTTAACCTAGCAGACCCCTTTTCAATTCTTGTAGCTAAGTCTTGCTCTGTCAAATTTTCCAGTTTGGGATCTGCGGGAATAACGTCAAATTGTAATGATTTTCCAGATTTAAATTTGACTGTAAATGGTTGAACTGTATCGTGAATGTTTAAATATCTATCGGATAGACAATCATATAAACTAATTTTTCTTACTTGTAGACCAAGAGATTTAGTTAAATCTCCTTGCTGTGGATCAAAGTCAATTACTAACACTCGCTTTCCTTGTTGTACAAGAGTAGCTGCTAGATTAACAGTTGTTGTAGTTTTTCCCACACCTCCTTTGTTGTTGTAAACACAAATAGTTAAAGCTTTGGGCGGATTGTGAATTAAATCTTTTAAATTGGAAACAATAGCATTAATATTATCTTTTTTAATTAAAATACTTTGAGTTGCAGGAAATACAACTTTTCCATGTCGCCGAAATAGCTGAATATGAACTGAATTAGTAATAAGACCCCATTGAGATTTGTTGCACTTAGAAGCAAGTAAATATCTTTTTATTTGCTCTCTAGTATTTATGTATTGAGGTGTGTCTTCTGATAAATTAAATTTTGCTCCTGCTCCTGTTGCTGGTGCTTTGACTTCAATCAGTAAATAGGGATTGACTCTAGACAATGCAAAAATATCACTGTCAACATTCTTACGCGCAGCAAAATCTACTGTCCCATTCCCCGTAGTAAATTCTGAAAAATGCTCTTGCTGATTAAATCCAAGTGCTTTTATTAGAGGTCTGACAAAAATATCACTGATGTATGCCTCACTACTTTCATCAGGCAAAATATTGTCTAAAATGTGGTTCCAGTCTGTAAGTAGCATTGCTTAATAAGCAAACGGGAACAATGACAAAACCGTTTGTTTGATTAATTGAATCAAATTTGCCACTTAATCAACCTCAGTATTTATAACTAATTGAATTGATTGCTATATTAAAGCTTGTCCCTAAAAGCGATCGCTAGCAAAAGAAAGATTAAGCATAAGTCAATATACTAGGTTAAGGAAAATACATTGCAGCACTAACATTTTGCCTATATCCCCGATGACAAAATTACGCATGGGTGTATAGCAACATAGAAAATTGCCTCATTTCTAAGAGTTGAAATGAAGCAAAGGAGCTTATACAAGTGAAGACAGAAAACTTTTGATACTTTATCTAGTACATTGCAAGTAGGGTTAAAACTGAGTTCCGTTGTTCTTGATACTTACTATTTAATTAAATATCGAACATAGCCTTTGAATTTACCTCTGCTAAAGGCATATATTTAGGTTAAGTTAGTTTGCGATCGCAAATACAAGGGACTGGGCATGGGGCATCGGGGATTAGACACAGAGATATTTGTTGTTGACTGTGTCTATGCCCAATCGGGTATAGGACTTTTTTTTGCATTTAGTAAATTATGCTCTAGGATAAACCTCTGAGCTTTGTCGATGAACGTTTAAACTTTCTGGACGAACGTTTGAACTTTCTGGACAAACGTTTGAGATTTGTCGATAGACCTAATTTTTGCCAATGGGATCGTGCATGGAGTGTTCAGCAAAATAGAAATTTGCCCTATTCCCAACACTGTAAATAAGGCAAAGGAGTTCTTATAAGGGGAGATAGAAAACTTTTGAGAAGTATAGCAGCGTAAATAATTAAAGGTTTGTAGTGATGATTTTAGCCCTCTTTACGAGACGCTACGCGAACAAATGAGGGCTGAAACACTTACTATAAAATAATCTTCAGTTTTTTTATATTACTTAATATAGTTTTATTTATTCTTGCTGACTTACTTAGTTTATCTAGGAGCATTTGCAATTGAATCCATAAAGCTGCATTTATTGCAACAATAAGCAACTGACAAATGTACTAGGCGACTGCAAGTATCGTTCGAGAATAAGTTCAGCCGTTCTTAATATTTACTACTGACTTAATATAATTCGATAGCATTGAAGTAGCTGTTAAAAAACATGGTAATAAATTTATTAGGAACATATATAGAATTGGAACAAAACCATGATTGATGAACAAGAAATAGAAAAATTGTGGCAGGCTTTCAAAGTATTAGACGTAGACGGCAACGGAGCGATCTCAACTGAGGAGCTAGGGGAGGTAATGCGATCGCTAGGGCAAAATCCCACGGAAGCGGGGCTGCGGGACTTGATTAAGGAGATTGACGTTGACTTGTCAGGCACTATCGATTTTGAAGAATTTAAAACGCTGATGATTGCGAAAGTAGGCGATCGCCAAAGCCGCCTTAAGTTAGCCTTCAGTGCCTTTGATGAGGACGGTAGCGGTGAAATTACTGCCGTTGAACTGCGGACAGTGATGACTCAGTTTGGGCTGACAGACGCTGAGTTGAAAGAGATGTTGCAGGAAGTAGATCATGATGGCGATGGCTCAATTGACTTTGAGGAATTCTGTCAGCTAGTACCGGAGGAGTCAAGCAAAACTGGTTATCAAGACTCACCAATTTCTCTAAATAGTTCGCTCAAGACAGTTGCTACTTCCAATGAGGCCGCAGCAGCTAGCACCCAGCCGACGCCAGAAGCAACGACTCCAGAGTTGGCACAGCTAAGAGAACAGTTAGCGCAACAACCAAACTCACCTAATCAGAAAAAAAGCGGTACGTCTCCCTTACAAATGCAGATTGGTTTGTTTCGTTTGATTCAAGGAGCAGCCTACCGCAGTTTCCGTGAGAGTTTCTCTGCAAATCACGAAACTCACTTGCGGGTGAAAAACTTGCCATACAGAATTACTGATTTTGTGGAGTTTGTTAAACAGGCGATCGCACTGTACAAAGCATTAGGTATAGTATCCGAGGATTGCTACCCTGTCCTGGATGCAGTGGTTGAATCAATTGCCGATGAATATGCCCGATTGCAGGAGCGGATCAAAAACTGGCAAACAGTGGCAAAAACACCAGAAATGTTGGCAGAACAGCAAGCGATTTTAGAAGCACGGAGTAAATTTGCCAATGTCAAAGAAAAGTTTGCTGCTGGAGTCGAGTTTGCAATTACGATCAAAAAGAAAAGTCTCAGCTTGGGTGACATCGTAGAAGGTGTGCTAGCCATTAACGAACTCAATCGTCTCAGGGGAATAGAACTGAACGAAGAAATGGCTCCACCACCAACTAAATCTCAGGCAAATCCAAAAGACTATTTGCACAAGTGGAACCGCGTCATTATCTCCCAGGCAACCGAGGAAATAGATGGTGCAATCATGCCAGTAGCATACTGGTATGAGGACTTTATGCCAAAGTTGTTAGCAGCGTTTAGTATTTCTACCACAGCAGATATCCAAAGTAACACCGTACCCGACGAGACGGCTTTGGATGAATGGTATCAGTGTACAAAAAACTCAGGAGAATTTAACCGTTATGGGGCAGATGTTGCCGAAAATTTTCCCCATTGCACTCCCAAACAGAAATTGAGCCTCAAACAAGCATGGCGGTTAACGCATCACTACCTAAATGGAGTACAGAAACGCCGCGAACGCTTAGAGTTTGGGCGAGAATCAGGTGCGCTATCGCAGTATGTAGCATTCATTGATGTCTATTTAGATCGGACTGAGGTGAAGGATTCGCAAATGCGAGTCAGCTTCCCCTACTACATCGGCCCAGCAGTGTGGCGCTTCTTCCATACCACAGCTGAGATTGTGTGTACAAAGACTGATGTACAGCAAAAAGCCGCAGTAGCAATCTTCAAAGATTTCTTCCAGCTGTTTGCCACAATGTACCCCTGTCCTTACTGCCGCCACCACCTGAATATGTACGTTGTGCAAAATAAGGAAGTGGATATGTATCCTGTAGAGTACCTTATACTTGGGCGCGATCCCAACCTGACTGACTTTGAAGTGTCAATGCAGGCAAAGCTATCCACCGTGGTCGATGGTTCCTCCCTGCGGTTATTCTTCTGGAAACTGCATAACACCGTTTCCTCTTCCATTGCGCGATCGGAAGAATGGTATCACAAGGATGAGAAAGCGTTCTACACCACCCGTTTTTGGCCCAGCCTTGACTCTGAGTTAGCAAGAGCCAATGCACTCAAATATACCAGCATAGAAACTGCTCGGATCTATAACATCTACGGAATTCTCAAGCCATTGGCACGGCTGACAGGGGTAAAAACAGAATTGCCAAAGCTGCTGGAGAAGGGCGATGCGAATAACCTCAAGGAAGCGTGTATAGTTGCACAGAACCACATCAAAGATTTAGAGGAAGCTGTCATTAGCGGACAGTTTCTCCAAGAAACATACTACTTTGAACCTAGCCTTGTCGATAAACCCCCACTCTTCACCCCTGAAGAAGAAGAGTTTGCCCGAACTGGTATGTTTACAGAAACGATTTAAATACTTAGGAATGCTTTAATTCCCCCTCTTTCAAAGTTGCATCGGTAGGGGAATTAAAGCGCGACCCATTAAAACCCATCTGCTTGACCTACAGCCTGCCAAATGCTTGTGGCTAGCGACGCCGTTGCAACATTATGGATTGTCTAATGAGAATCGCCCTTGGTAGCTAGCTTGAAATATCGATGATATAAAGGAGACAATAAAAATAGCCAAAGTAGAAGCTTGCCCCGAAAAGGCAATTTCAATGCTTTGAAAAGTCACAGCAGTGTTGGTATCTCACCCTGTATATGCCTTTGAATATCCTCTAAAATTAATGTTTAGAAGCGTAAAAATCTAATTTATAGAGGATTTTTTCTAAAAGATAACCACCGATGTAGCCTGTAACCGTACATGACCAATCGAGAGGAATTAATGAAGAACGAGTCAACGTTAGCAACCAACGCCAACGTAAATTTCCTTATCGGTGGAGGTGAAATGGGGGCTAGGATGCGAGAACAGGATTGGTCAAAAACGTCCCTTGGGCCAACACAGCAGTGGCCACAAAGTTTGAAGACTGCCGTGCGAATTATGCTAACTTGCCGTCAACCGATGTTTGTTTGGTGGGGTGAGGAACTGATTAACCTTTACAATGACGCCTACAAAACTATTATTGGCGGCAAACATCCAGAAGCATTTGGGCAGCCAGCTTCATACGTATGGCGGGAAATATGGGATCAGGTTGGGCCTCGCGCCGAATCAGCGATGCTAAAGAATGAGGGTACTTACGACGAAGCGCTACTGCTAATTATGGAGCGCAATGGCTACCCAGAAGAAACCTATTATACTTTTTCATATAGCCCGGTTCCTAATGACCAGGGCGACACAGGTGGGATCATTTGCGCCAACACAGAGGACACGCAGCGAATTATCAGCGAGCGTCAGTTGGCACTTTTGCGCGAACTAGCGGCAAGGACAGCAGACGCGCGGACATTCGATGAAGCCTGTACACTAAGTGCAAGTTGTCTGGAGAGCAACCCTTACGATCTCCCGTTTGCCATGATTTATCTGGTCGATCCCGATAAACAGGAAGTTTTTCTGGCTGGAACGTGCCGCATTGGGCAAAACCACGTAGCAGTTCCAGAAACAATGGCTCTCGATGCTGATGGGGTTTGGCCCTTTGCGGAAGTGAGCAAAACGCATCAAGCCAAACTGATTTCCGATTTGGAAATGTCTTTTAGTAGTCTACCCTGTGGTGTTTGGCAGCGATCGCCCCATCAAGCGATCGCAGTACCCATTGCCGCATCTGGTCAAAGCGGAAAAGCTGGTATATTAATCGCTGGTTTGAACCCCTTCAGGCTATTCGATGACAATTATAAAGGATTCATTGATTTAGTTGCGGCTCAAATTGCCGCCAGCATCGCTAATGCTCAAGCTTACGAGGAAGAACGCAAACGCGCTGAAGCCTTGGCAGAAATCGATCGCGCCAAAACCGTCTTTTTCAGCAACGTCAGCCACGAGTTCCGTACCCCACTGACTCTGATGTTGGGGCCATTAGAAGACACCTTAACCACTTGTGCTACTCTGCTTCCAGCCAAAGAACGAGAGCAGCTAAAAATGGTGCAACGCAACGGACTTCGGCTGCTGAAACTGGTCAACAGCTTGCTAGATTTTTCACGCATTGAAGCCGGAAGGGTTCAAGCCTCTTATGAACCCACCAATCTTGCCACCTTCACCGCAGAACTAGCTAGTGTATTTCGTTCCGCAGTAGAACGGGCAGGGATGCAGTTATCAGTTAATTGTCCTACCCTGCCAGCACCAGTGTATGTAGATCGAGAGATGTGGGAAAAAATTGTTCTTAACCTGCTCTCGAATGCCTTCAAGTTCACGATGGCTGGAGAAATTGCGGTCAGTTTGCAGTGGTTAAATGACCATGTTGAGTTTGCAGTCAAAGACACAGGCATCGGTATCCCAGCAGAAGAAATCACCCACCTTTTTGAACGATTCCACCGCGTCAAAGGGGCGCAAGGACGAACTTTTGAAGGGTCAGGGATTGGATTATCACTGGTGCAAGAATTGGTGCAAATGCATGGTGGAACAGTTAATGTTACCAGTGTTCTCGGAGCAGGCAGTTGCTTTACTGTGTCAATTCCAACAGGATATACTCATTTGCCTCCAGATCGGATTAGTGCCCCGCGAACTTTAGCTTCAACTGCATTAGGTGCAACACCTTATTTAGAAGAAGCCCTGCGGTGGCTACCGGAAGAGGCAGGGGAGCAGGGGAGCAGGGGAGCAGGGGAGCAGGGAATAGGAAATAGGGAAGAATCTTACCTATCACCTCTCACCTATCATCTGTCACCCTCTCCTGCTCGGATTCTCTTGGCGGATGACAACGCAGATATGCGCGATTATGTTAAGCGGTTATTAAGTCAGCAGTATGAGGTGGAATCAGTGCCGGATGGTTTAGCTGCTTTGGATTCGGCTCGTGGACGTGTCCCCGATTTAGTACTGACAGATGTGATGATGCCTGGATTAGACGGCTTTGGACTGCTGCAAGCTTTACGAGCCGATCCGCTGACGCAAAAAGTTCCAATCATTCTGTTGTCGGCACGGGCGGGGGAAGAGGCACGGGTGGAAGGCTTAGAAGCGGGAGCCGATGATTATCTGATTAAACCTTTCTCTGCCCGTGAATTGTTGGCGCGGGTAGAGGCAGCCCTAAAAATGGCTCGTCTCCGCCAAGAAGCAATGGAACGCGAGCAAGGGTTGCGAATTGAAGCTGAGGTCGCCAAAGCACACCTAGAGACTGTTATCGCTGGTATTCAAGACCAGTTCTTTGTATTGGATCGAGAATGGCGTTATAGCTTTGTCAATGAACAGGTAGCAGAAATTGTTGGCATCCCCAAGGAAGAGTTGCTAGGTAAGATCATTTGGGAAGTGTTTCCCGATGTGGTTAAAAGCGAGTTTTATACTGAGGTTCATCGGGCGAAGGCAGAAAACACCGTTGTTCAATTTGAATACTTTTATGCGCCTTGGCAGCGCTGGTTTGAGAACCGCGTTTACCCCTTTGCAGAAGGAGTCAGCATTTTTGTTACAGACATTAGCGATCGCAAACAAGCAGAAAAAGCACTTCGTGAAAGCGAAGAAAAGTTCCGCAACATGGCTGATAATGCCCCCTTCATGGTTTGGGTGACAGATACTAATAGCTACTGCACCTATCTCAGTCAAAGCTGGTACGATTTTACAGGTCAGACCGAGGAAATGGGTCTGGGATTTGGCTGGTTAAATGCTGTGCATCCAGAAGACTATAATGACGTTAGGAATGTTTTTCTGGAAGCTAGTAGCAGTTACTCGGCCTTCCGTTTGGAGTACCGCTTGCGGCGCAAAGACGGCGAATATCGCTCTTGCATCGATGCCGCTAATCCGTGGTTTGGAGTGGACGGTGAGTTTAAAGGTTACATCGGCTCAGTAATTGACATTACCGAACGCAAAGTCGCAGAAGCCGAACGCGATCGCCTCCTGGAACTTGAGCAAGCTGCTAGAACTGAAGCCGAAAGAGCCAACCGGATTAAAGATGAGTTTCTAGCGGTACTTTCCCATGAATTGCGATCGCCTCTGAATCCGATTCTGGGTTGGGCGAGACTGTTGCAGACTCGTGAGTTTGACACAGCAGCCATAAAGAAAGCGATCGCAACTATCGAGCGGAATGCTCAATTACAAGCTCAACTAATTGAAGATTTGCTTGATGTCTCTCGAATCTTACAAGGCAAGCTCAACCTGAAGATGTTACCTGTCAACCTAGTACTGGTGATTGAGGCGGGATTGGAAACAGTCCGTTTGGCAGCAGAAGCTAAAAATATTCAAATTCAGACGATGCTGGATGCTTCTTTCGGGCAAGTTTTGGGTGATTCCGGTCGTTTACAACAAGTTATTTGGAATCTCTTATCGAATGCCGTTAAATTCACTCCGGAAGGAGGAAAAATTGATATTCAACTAGAGTGCGTTGACGCTGAAGCTCAGATTACCGTCAGCGACACAGGTAAGGGAATCAGCCCTGAGTTTCTACCTTATGTGTTTGAATATTTTCGTCAGGCTGATGGCACGACAACCCGAAAATTTGGTGGATTGGGGTTAGGGTTAGCAATCGTGCGTCATTTGACCGAATTACATGGCGGCACGATTCAGGCAGAAAGTTTAGGTGAGGGGCAAGGAGCTATTTTCCGAGTCCGGCTACCACTAATTAAAAAAGATTTAACCCCAAAACCAAACATAGATATTGCTGCACTAAATTCTTCTCCTCCGATTGAAATTCTGACAGGCATCCAAATCTTAGTTGTAGATGACGACGATGATACCCGTGACTTCCACACATTTGTACTAGAACAGGCTGGAGCAATGGTGACAGCAGTGACATCAGCAAAAGAAGCATTACAAATTTTGGCAGAGTCAGAATCAGATATGCTGCTCAGTGATATTGGGATGCCGGAGATGGATGGCTATATGTTAATGCGCCAAGTTAAAGCATTGCAGGCAAATCAAGCCAAACAAATTCCGGCGATCGCTTTAACTGCTTATGCCGGAGAAATCAATCAGCAACAAGCACTTGAATCAGGGTTTCAAAAGCATCTATCCAAACCCGTCGAACCAGATGAGTTAGTCAAGGCAATTGCAACTCTAATTGGTAGAACTGGAAATGTCTGAGTATTCAGTAGCAGTGCATAAAGCGTGTAAATATCTTTACACGAAGAATTGATAAATTTATTCGTGGAAGAAATACCAACATTAGATATTTTCCCCAAAATCATTCAATCGAACTTTTGCACAAATGCAAAATTCGCCCTCATCTCCCAACCCCTTCTCCCAATTTTGAGAGAAGGGGAGCTAATTTCAAAGTCCCTCTCCCAATTTTGAGAGAGGGATTTAGGGTGAGGACTTTTGATTTATGGCTTATATCATGTCCGCCTAATTAGTTATGATTTCCACAGTCATTGCACCCCACACGCCAGATGCTCCACTTGGGGAGACCCCAAGACCGCACTGGCTCCCCTTAATCCCCTCCCCGCTCTTCGGGAGGGGAGACGAAGCGTAGCTTTGGCGGGGTGGGGTTCTTCGGGTTTAGTAAGTAATCAAGCGAACATGATATTAATATATTAACTTGTTTCAAATATTTTGTTATTTCTTGAGATATATTTGTTTTTCAAAAGATATATTTATTTTGAATTAATTTAGTTAAAAACTGTTTCTAATCTGGCTGATTTAACCTTTATTTTGTAACTTAAATTGTTAATCTAACTCTTAAGTTTATTCCTTAATTGCACAAAATGTATCGGCAATTACTTGAGTAGTCAGTATAAATTTTAGTATGTGCTACTAAGTTGCTTACTCAGCTAAATTATTCAGTTTATTTAACTCATCAAATCTTCACGTAATTGAAGTATAGTTTATCTTTTAGACTAAAAATATTGGGAATAATAGAGTACATCGGATTGAGCAAATTCAAATTATTTAGCTATGAGCCAAATATGTCCTATCTCCAAAACCTGTGCTTGTCGCAATGTTGCACGCTGCCAGAATAAGGAGGCAGGTAGGCTTTTTCTCTGGTTTCCCGTTTCACATACCCTGATAAAAGTCACCTCCTATCTACAGCAGTTTGCCCTTGAGTATGAACTGATGCACGAACGACCAGGTTTGAGTTTGAATTGTAAACCTGGACAGTCCCTAGAAATTGCTCGTAATCTGGCCAAACTACTTGCACCAAGAGAATTAAAAGAGACGCAAGTCCTTTTCATTCAAGGTACTTTCCAACCTCAACTCCATGATTTTAGTGACATAGCCTCATTACAACGCTTCATTAAGTTGAACCAATCCGACTGGCTGGTTGAAATGCTGGCAACACAACGATTTACTAGTTACTTCCAACCAATTGTCTCAATTAAAGATACATCGCAAATTTTTGGGTATGAATCGCTCTTGCGAGGGCTGGATGAAGAAGGTAATTTAGTGCTACCGACACCAATTTTAGAGTTAGCAACCGAAGCCGGACTCATGGCACAACTCGACCAAGTTGCTCGTCTGAGCGCAATCACTCAATTCAGCCGCTATCAAGTGAATGGGCACATCTTTATCAATTTTGCACCAACGTCACTTTATGACCCAGCTTTTTGCCTACGTAGTACGGTAGAGGCAATTGATACTGCCGGAATTCCCCACGATCGCGTTGTTTTTGAAGTCGTAGAGTCAGACAATCCTCAAGATTTAGCCCACCTCAAGGCAGTGCTTCAATACTACCGGAATGCTGGATTTTTAGTCGCTCTTGATGATCTCGGTTCTGGCTATTCCAGCCTAAACTTGCTGCATCAGTTACGTCCAGACTTTATCAAGCTGGATATGGAGTTAATTCGAGATGTACATCAAGACCTTTACAAAGCATCGATTACCGAGAAGCTTCTAGAGATTACTCAAAAGTTAAACATCCAAACTGTTGCTGAAGGAATTGAGTGCATTGAGGAACTGAATTGGTTGCGAGAACGAGGTGCAAATTTTGCTCAAGGCTATTTGATTGCTAAACCCAGTGCAGCGCCTGTCACTACAACCCCTTACTTTGAGCAGATCGCATTAACTGTAGCATCGACACATTCTCAGCAGGTTGTGCAGCGTGTCCAACACCAAAGCGAGTCTGAGCGAATTGTTGCGGCTGTAACGCAGCGCATTCGCCAATCGTTGGAGTTAGACGAGATTTTGCAAACCACAGCAGCCGAAGTGCGACAACTGTTTGAGGTAGACCGAGTGCTGATTTACCAGTTTGAGCCAGACTGGAGTGGATTAGTCGCTGTAGAATCCTTAGCAGAAGGGTGTATGTCGATTTTTGGATTTCACGTCATGGACACGTGCTTTAAATCCACGCGTGCAGCTTACTATCAGCAAGGTAACACCAGAGCGATCGCAGATATTGAAACTGCGGGTCTATCATCGTGTCATGTTGACCTCCTTAGAAGTCTGCAAATCCGGGCAAACCTTGTCGTACCAATTTTGCAGCAAGAGCGTTTGTGGGGATTATTGATTGCTCACCAATGCCGTCAGCCTAGACAATGGCAGCAATCAGAGATTAACTTGTTTAACCAGTTAGCAGGTCAAGCTGCGATCGCTATTCAGCAATCAGAACTTTACCACCAATTACAACAAGCAAACCAGGAATTACAGCGTCTTGCCTGTTCCGATGGTCTAACCCAAGTGGCAAATCGACGCTGCTTTGATGACACGTTAAACACGCAGTGGCAATGGTTGGCACGAGAGCAAGGTTCGCTATCTTTGATTTTGTGTGATGTCGATTACTTTAAGCTTTACAACGATACGCATGGGCATCTGGCAGGAGATGATGCACTTAGACAGGTTGCTAAGGCAATCTCTCAGACAGTTAAACACCCTGCTGATTTAGTGGCTCGTTATGGCGGAGAAGAGTTTGCAGTTATTCTGCCGAATACTAATATTGAAGGGGCCATTGCAGTTGCAAGAGATATTCAGATCAATGTTAGTGCATTACAAATGCCTCATCCCCATTCTCAAGTCAGTGAATTTATTACCCTAAGTCTTGGTGTAGCAACCATCACTCCTCATAGTCAATTATCTCCTGCAACCTTAATTGCTGCTGCTGACCAAGGACTCTACCAGGCAAAAGCACAAGGAAGAAATTGTGTGGTGCAGATGGATTGTAAGAATGCTGATGCTAAATAATCCTCTTTTATCCCGTCTACCAGCTTTCGTTGGAAGGATAATCATTTCCCCCTGACAGTGCCAGTAAATCTTTTTCACAGCTAGCCGTTCCTGAAATGATTTTTTAGGAATCCCAATGGAACAAAAACCTTTTCTCAATTGGCTAAATTCAAGGGTAATCATCTTCAGCATCGCTTAAATAAAGCGGCATCAATAATTAAAGGTTTGTAGTGAGTTCAAATGAGGGCTGAAACCCTCACTAAAAAATAATCTCAAGATTTTTACATTACTTAATTTACTTCGATTTATTCTCACTTACTTAGAGTTGGTGAAGATAAAACGAAAATTGAACATGTGAATAAAATGTTAATGGCTTGACAAGGTGTGATTATATGAAATAATAATCATCTATGTATAGAAATACTTGATGTTATCAATATATTTTCATATACAACTGTTAAATTAATTCAGTTTTCTGTTCATATATGAATATATTAATTATTTTGGCTGAAGTCAGCTTGATAATCTTTGTTTTTTTATTACTGAACTGGGTTTTCAGCAAATTATTCAAGCTATTTACTAAAACCTTTATACCTAAAAGCGACAATAGAAGTATCAAAACCCTCCGCCGAAATATCACAGGGTTATTGTTACTTGCTTGCGTGGTGTCGTGCATTATGATTGTGGGTGTTAATGCTTATCTAGTTTATCAGGGCGAAAACCTTCAGCAATACACACTGTTGTTGATTGAGCGTATCCCATCAGGATTTTGGGTGACATTAGGAATTGGCATAGCTCAGAGTCTTGGCACTTTGATTTTAGCGGCGATCGCGCTGAAATTTCTAAAATATTGGCTCAAGGTAGCTAGCGCTCGCACTAAGAACTTAGAAAAAAATACTGCTGACGATGAAAGTATTGATGCTTTCTTTAACGCCTTCTATGACAGAATCAGTGGTGGAATCTGGTTGTGGGCTACCATCTTGTGTGCCCATTTTCTCAAATTGCCAGCAACGGTTTCGGAATATTTGTACATTGCGCTGCGAATCTATCTAATCATGGCCGTCGGCTTGCTTATACTTAAAGCAGTCGCTGCGATCGTTGATAGCCTAGATGCTCTCAGCATCAGATACTCCAATCCTGATAACCTGCTAAGATTCTATGATCGCCTCCGACACCTGATACCTTTTTTAAAGCGCTGCTTGGAATTTGTCATTTATGTCTGCATGGCAACATTGGTGATTCAGCAGGTGCAGTTAATAGCCAATGTCGCAACTTTTGGCCCGCGAATTATCAAGATAATTGGTATCATCTTCATTAGTCGCGTGTTGTTTGAGGTCGTTTACTTACTTATTGAAGAGGTGCTGTTCAAAGAGCAGAATCTAACTGATATTCAAAGAAGTAGACGCCTGACGCTCGTTCCTCTGTTTCGTAGTTTCTTACAATACTTAATTTACTTTGGTGCTACAGTTTTCATTCTCTATGCCCTGAGTATCGATCCAACTCCCATACTTGCGGGTGCTGGTATTGTCGGCATCGCTGTAGGTTTAGGGGCACAAACACTAATTAATGATATTGTCTGCGGCTTCTTTATTTTGTTTGAAAATTACTACTTAGTAGGTGACTATATTGAAGCTGGAAAGGTTGAAGAAAAAGTTGTCGAAGGTATTGTCGAGGCAATTGAACTCAGAACTACTCGTATTAGACATCCTAATGGTCAATTGCAGATTATTCGCAATGGCGATATTGGCTCAATTACTAATTACTCCAAACAGTATATTTTTGCAGTAGTAGAAGTTGGCGTGCCTTATGATTCCAACTTAGCGCATGTTTACAAAGTCATTGAGGAAGCGGGAGAGCAGTTAAAAGCAGACTACCCAGATGTACTCGAAGCCACACAAGTGGATGGAGTCGAAAGCCTGGGAGAGTCTAACTTGTTGCTGCGGACATTGACGAAAGTAAAGCCAGGAAAACATCTTCAGATTCAGCGCGTTCTTCGGAAGATTTTTACCAATGCACTGCTGCGGGAAGGAATTGTAATTACCGTGCGCGCTGAAAGTGCCGAAGGTTAATTTGGCACTTTTTTCTACATTAGATTAGGCGGATTTATACCACTGCAATTGGCTTTATAGTAGAGGCACTACGCCGACGACGCGATCGCAACATTGAAGTGTCTAGATGCTGAAGTTTCGGATTGCGTGGCAGTTGAAGATTCTATCAGTGGGGTAAGGGCTGCCGTTGCTGCTGGAATTGGGCGGATTATCGGTTATGTAGGGGAAATTCATCTAAGCGAGGATGAACGAAAAAGCCGTGCAGATGCTCTTGAGTCGGCTGGTGCCGAGCAAGTTATCGAGCGGATGCACGATCTGATCGGGCTATTGTAATCATGGTAACAGCAGGTGTGAAAAATCAGCTTTTATCAAGAATAGCTTGGGCGACAACTTCATCGGTGATCAGTCCCGTAATCAACTTGCCACGCAGAGCCGCCAAAATTGACTCCACCTTTTTCACACCTCCTGCAATACCGATAATCAGCCGTTGGGCAGTTTGTTCGAGCGGGACACCGGCAACTCGGCTGTTAGTTGCACCTTGAATTAAGACTCCTTGGCGATCGTATGCCCATCCTGCAATTTCCCCAACTGCCCCCAGTTCAATTAATTGGGTCACTTCATCGTCATTAATGAATCCGTCTTGGTGTAACGGTGCATTCCAATCAATTGGGCTAATACCTACAAAGGTTGCTTTGGCTTGCTCCACAAGGGTTTTTACGGTGATAAACGATCGCTGAGTTTGCAAGAGTTCTCGTTCTTCAATACTGGTTGCTACGACTGGAGTTGGAACTGGATATACTTGGGAACCAACGCGATCGGACAAATGCATCACCACTTCATAACGACCTGCACGCCCATATTGAGACATATTCCCAACTATTGAGACAATCTTATGCTGAGGTTGATTCATGGATGGGATTTGCTCCACCATCGATCGCAAAGTCCGACCGGTAGAAAATGCCAGGATTGTTGGAGTTTTAGCAACAAGGTATGTCTCTAAGTGAGTGGCAGCACATACAGCAATTCCGTTGAAGGTATCGCTACTCCCTGCATCACTTGGAACCACTTCACAAAGCGATAGTTCAAATTTGTCTCTGAGCAATTCAGCTAAAGCAATACACTCATTCAGAGGATGATCGAGGCGAAATTTGATCAGTTTTTCACTCACCGCTAGTGCGACCAAACGCTGTGCCGCCTGCCGGGACACGTTCAACTTTGCGGCAATCTCTTCCTGTGTGTTTCCTGCAATGTAGTAGAGCCAAGCTGCGTGAGCTGCTTGGTCTAACTTGCGAGTCCGAAGGGACAAGCCACGCTCTAAGAAGGGTTCTTTCATATTGCACCTATAGGAAGTATGCATCCCCCAAAGAGTAGATAAGGTATTTGAATATCTGCTCAAGGACACATTTTTTGCTCAATCATTTATGTATACGTTATCACATTCTAAGTTAATAAAAGTGGTCTGAAATAAACTCAAGCGCAGCAAAACATTGCAGTAATAATCCTGGAGGCTGACAATATTACTACAGCAGATTGCAAGTAGATAGAGTACACCCCTCTCCTTACCAAGGGGAGGGTTGGAGATAGGACGGGTGGGGTGGTGGGTGTACTTCATTTAGATGAAAAGTGCTGTAATTTGGCAATACCCGTTTTCCCTATTGCCCGCCAGTAAGCTCCAAATTAAAGCCCGTAATGTAGCTTGCTTCATCGCTCATGAGAAATGCCACACTGTTGGCAACTTCTTCAAGGCTCCCTAAACGCCGCATCGGTACTGAATTAATCATTTGCTGTTCTACTACTTGAGGATCGGCATCAAAGTACTGTGACCTTACACCCGCCTGCAATTGAGTCTGTCGCGTCCACATTACACCAGGGCCAATCAGCGAAGGCGAAAGCGCATTCACCCGAATGTGGTAGGGAGCCAAGTCTTTTGCTGCTGTTTGAGTTATGCCAATTACAGCAAACTTTGAGGCTGAGTAAGCGATCATATTTGGAGGGCCGACTACTCCTGCATAGCTTGCCATATTAACGATCGCTCCTCCACCCGATTTGCGTAAGTGTTGTGCCGCCGCCTTGAGAACGTGAAAAACTCCGACAACATTGATGTCAATTACCTTTTGAAAATCCTCTTCGGGATACTCGTCGGTTTTGGCAAACACTCCTTGATAACCCGCATTGTTAAAAACATAGTCGATCCGCCCAAATTGCTCTACAGCAGCAGAAAAGGCTTGAGCAACCTCATCAGAAACGGTGACATTGCAGCAAAACGTAGCAACTGGAATTTTATAAACTTCTAATTCGTGAGAAACCTCTGCCATCTTCGCTGCGTTTAAGTCTAGAAGTACTACACCTGCACCATCTCCGGCAAAACGCTGTGCAGTAGCCCGACCAATATCACCAGCACCGCCCGTAATCAAGATGGTTTTGCCAGCAAAGTGATAGCTTGCTTTAGCTGCCATATCTTCAAACCCTTGTGAATATATATTGCAAATAGTATTTAACTGCTCAGTATTTAATATCAGCTAGTATGATTCAATTATTGGGACTTTGCCCAATAGTAGAGCATAAAATCATTTTTTTCTATGATTTTAATACTAAAGGAGCTGTGCGATGCGTATGCCTCGCTTCGCTAAAATCTTGGTTTCATTCCTCCTTGGAGTAATGCTGGCACAGCTGCTACATGGCTGTGTGGGTTCGCAAGCAGCAGCGAAAACAAGGCTGACGATCGCTACTGTCAATAACGGCGACATGGTGGTTATGCAAGGGCTTTCCCGCAACTTTGAACAAGCCAATCCAGATATTCAACTGCGGTGGGTTGTCTTGGAAGAAAACGTCTTGCGCCAACGCACCACCACAGATGTTGCTAGCCAGGGTGGACAATTCGATGTCCTGACAATCGGTTCCTATGAAACGCCGATTTGGGCAAGACGGGATTGGTTAAAACCATTGGATCTCCCCGCAAGTTATGACGTGAATGACCTGATAAAACCCATCCGAGAAGGGCTTTCCAATAACGGCAAACTCTATGCTGTGCCTTTCTATGGGGAGAGTTCCATGCTGTATTACCGAAAAGACTTGTTTGAAAAAGCAGGGATTACGGTTCCTGATCAGCCAACCTATCCCCAAATCAGAGAATGGGCGAGTAAGGTTCACGATCCAGCGCATGGAGTCTACGGTGTTTGTCTACGCGGAAAACCAGGTTGGGGCGAAAACATGGGGTTTGTGTCCACATTGGTCAACACCTTTGGCGGACAGTGGTTTGATATGAAGTGGCAACCCACTATAAATACTCCAGCATGGAAACAAGCGATCGCTTTCTATGTCGATTTGCTCAACAAATATGGCCCACCGGGTGCTAGTTCCAATGGATTCAATGAGAATTTGGCACTATTCTCAACGGGTAAGTGCGGTATGTGGGTAGACGCAACCGTTGCCGCCGGGCTGTTATCTAACCCAAAAGAATCTCAAGTTTATGACAAAGTTGGCTTTGCCCGTGCGCCAATTGAGAGATATCCAAACGGCTCGAATTGGCTCTGGGCATGGGCATTAGCGGTTCCAAAAACCTCAAAATCTCCCGAAGCCGCTCAAAAGTTTGTTGCTTGGGCAACCTCTAAGGAATACATTCAATTAGTTGCTAACCAAAGTGGCTGGGTTGCTGTACCACCAGGTACGCGGACTTCCACTTATAACAATCCCAACTATCAAAAAGCCGCACCGTTTGCTTCGATTGTGCTGAGGTCGATCCAATCTGCTGATATTAGCCGTCCAGCCGCACAACCAACCCCTTACAAGGGTATTCAATATGTAGATATTCCCGAATTTCAGGCGATCGGTTCTTCGGTCGGGCAAACTATGGCAGCAGCACTAACCAACCGCCTTTCAGTCGATCAGGCGTTGCAGCAATCGCAGAGTTCGACTGAACGGTTTATGAAACACACCGGATATATTGAGTGAACTCGGA
Source organism: Nostoc sp. DedQUE09 (assembly GCF_034530915.1). NCBI lineage: Bacteria > Bacillati > Cyanobacteriota > Cyanophyceae > Nostocales > Nostocaceae > Nostoc > Nostoc sp. DedQUE09. The sequence continues at coordinate 48,489 of NZ_JAVRCE010000020.1, read as the reverse complement.
GTTCCCCTCAACGACCCTTTTTAAGGGGGATTTAGGAGGATCTAAATCTGACGGAGAAGTTTGAAAATAAGCCAATATCTGTCTATAAAACTTTCACAATCTAAAATCCAAAATTTATCAGGCTATGTCTTCTTCAGTAGCTGTAACGCGTCACCACGAAACGCCACCCACTAGGCAACGAACAAAGCGACAGGCATCAACCTTACCCCTGGTTGCGCCTTCTGTGATTGCCTTGCTGCTGTGGATGATTGTGCCTCTGGTGATGACACTATGGTTTTCCTTTCAGAGGTATAACCTGCTCAATCCAGAAGCACGCAAATTTATTGGAATTGAAAATTTCACGTTCATCTTGAGCGATCCAGGTTTATGGACTTCGATCGCCATCACAATAATTCTGGTTGTGTCGGTTCTGGCGATCACAATTGCTCTAGGCACACTTCTAGCAATCCTATTTGACCAAGACTTTTATGGCCAGGGGATTGCGCGGGTGCTAGCGATTTCTCCGTTTTTCGTCATGCCTACAGTCAGCGCCTTAGTCTGGAAGAATATGCTGATGCATCCAGTAAATGGACTGTTTGCTCAATTCACAAGAAGTTTGGGTTTGGGGGCGATCGATTGGTTTGCAGATTTTCCCCTGCTTGCCATCATTATCATTGTTTCGTGGGAATGGCTTCCCTTTGCTCTGCTGATTTTATTGACGGCAATTCAATCACTCGACCATGACCAGCTAGAAGCAGCCCGGATGGATGGAGCAAATGCGATCGCTCTATTTCGTTTCGTCATGCTACCGCATCTGAGCCGCGCCATTGCTGTAGTCGCCATGATCGAAACGATTTTCTTTTTGACTATCTTTGCAGAAATCTTCGTGACTACAGGTGGCGGCCCCGGAGTGGCAACAACCAACCTTGCCTATTACATCTTCCTGAGAGCTTTGCTGGAATTTGATGTCGGCGGAGCCTCGGCTGGGGGATTAATCGCAGTAATTCTTGCCAACATTGTGGCAATTTTTCTAATGCGTAGTGTTGCACGTAATTTGGATACATAACTATGGCACAAAAAACTTATCGCCGTTGGCTATTTACCTTGCTCGGTTGGTTTGTTGCTTGCAGCTTGTTTTTCCCGATTTTCTGGATGTTTCTCACCAGTTTCAAAACGGAGGTGGCGGCGGTTGCAACTCCTCCTCAGCTATTTTTCCTGCCGACATTGGAAAATTATGTGGCGATCCAAGATCGGGCAAACTATTTCAACTATGCCCTCAACAGTGTGGCGGTTTCACTCGGATCGACCATACTTGCGCTGCTACTTGCCGTACCTGCCGCTTATGCGATGGCGTTCTTCCCAACGAAACGCACTAAAAGCACCTTACTGTGGATGCTTTCTACTAGAATGCTGCCACCCGTTGGTGTGTTGGTGCCGATTTACATCTTGTGTCGCAACGCTCGTTTGCTGGATACCCGCATCGGTTTAATTATTATTTACACCTTGATCAATTTGCCAATTGTCGTCTGGATGATTTATAGCTTTTTTAGGGACGTTCCCAAAGATATCCTGGAAGCCGATCGCATGGATGGGGCAAACACACAGCAAGAACTGATTCATGTTTTACTGCCACTGGCATTACCTGGAATCGCTTCCACAGCATTACTTTCAATTATTTTGTCCTGGAATGAAGCCTTCTGGAGCCTCAACCTTACAACAGCTAATGCCGCTCCTTTAACTGCATTTATTGCTTCATTTTCCAGCCCTCAAGGATTGTTTTGGGCAAAACTTTCGGCAGCATCAACCCTGGCGATCGCACCTATCCTGATTTTCGGCTGGCTGAGTCAACGGCAATTAGTTAGGGGTCTGACGTTTGGTGCTGTGAAATAATCATCTGCTTTTCTTAAACTCTTTAACATAAAAATTCTATGTCAACAGTTGCTTTAAGAGATATACATAAACAGTATGCTGATACTGAGGTGATCAAAGGCATCGATCTTGATGTTGGCGATCGCGAATTTGTGGTATTTGTCGGCCCGTCCGGTTGTGGAAAATCAACCTTGCTCCGCATGATTGCCGGACTAGAAGAAATTACCTCCGGCAAGTTGTTGATTGATGGAGAGGTAGTGAATGATGTACCTCCAGATAAACGTGGTTTGGCAATGGTATTTCAAACCTACGCCCTTTATCCTCACATGACCGTAGCGGAGAATATGGCATTTAGCCTCCGTCTTGCAGGTGTGCCAAAAGCCCAGCGTTATGAAAGGGCGCGTGAAGTCGCTCGTGTCCTGCAACTGGAACCACTGTTAAACCGCAAGCCCAAAGAGCTATCGGGAGGACAACGCCAACGGGTAGCGATCGGTCGTGCCTTGGTTCGCAATCCCAAAGTGTTTTTATTTGATGAACCACTGTCAAACCTGGATGCAGCTTTGCGTGTGCAGATGCGGATTGAACTAGCTAGCTTACATGAGAGCTTGCAATCCACCATGATTTATGTGACGCACGATCAGGTGGAAGCCATGACACTTGCTGACAAAATTGTAGTGTTGCAGGGCGGCATTATAGAACAAGTCGGTTCGCCACTAGAACTTTACCACCATCCCCGCAATCTATTCATTGCCGGATTTATTGGTTCACCTAAGATGAACTTTATTTCGGTAACAGTAACAGCCGTCAATGACTCTGGTATAAGGGTCAAACTTCCTGGTGATGCCAGTGTAATGATTCCGGTGAAGCCTGGAAAACTGTCGGTTGGAGATAAAGCTACATTGGGGATTCGCCCCGAACATCTGCGACTTGATCGCAATAACCCAAGCGTGAATGGCGAAGTGTTAGTTGTAGAACGATTGGGTGGACAAACCTATCTCTATGTCAAGATTGAGGGAGGAGACACCGTAGTAGTACAAACAGACGGAGATAATTCCAGCCAGTTACGAGATCTTGTTCCTATCCACATTAGCGGCGAGCTTTGCCATCTGTTTGACTTACAGGGTGAAGCAGTTTCAAAAAGTCGTCGTCACCAACTAGCATAAATAAGATGAACAGCAATACCAGCACAGGCTCAACAATCAAGCTGAATCAAGCATCCCTGTCTCATTTACCTGGAAACGTTCGCGTACCCAAATACGATCGCCATCAAATCACTAATGGAATTGTGCATATTGGGGTTGGTGGATTTCATAGATCGCACCAAGCACTCTATCTTGATGATTATTTCCACCAGAATCCTGGGAGTGATTGGGGAATCTGTGGTGTTGGATTGCTGGACTCTGACTATGACAGGCGTATAAGGGATGCGCTGCTGTCTCAAGATTGTTTGTATACCTTAGTTGAGCAATCGCCCCAAAGCGATCGCGCTCGAATCATCGGTTCCATCACTCGATACCTGTTTGCACCAGACGATCGTCAAGCAGTCATCGAAGCAATGGCAAGTCCCGAATGCCGAATTGTAACTTTAACCATTACTGAAAGCGGTTACTACTACATCGAAGGAAGTGGCGAATTAGACGTAAACCACCCAACGATTCAGCACGATTTGCAACATCCTGACCAACCAATCGGCACATACGGTTTTTTGACCGCCGCACTCGAAAAGCGACATAAACAGGGGTTAGCACCTTTTACAGTACTGTCCTGTGACAACATTCAGGGCAACGGCAACATGGTACAGAAAATGCTAACGACATTTGCCCAAATGCGCGATCCAGATTTAGGACGTTGGATTGCTGAATACGTTACCTTTCCCAACTGCATGGTCGATCGCATTACTCCGATGACAACGCCAGCAGATATCAAAATGGTGGCGGAATTTGGTATTGATGATGCATTTCCATGCGTAGCGGAGCCTTTCACCCAGTGGGTAATCGAAGATACCTTTTGTGCAGGCAGACCTGATTGGGAATCCGTTGGCGTACAGATGACTAACGATGTTCATCCCTACGAGATGATGAAAATTCGGCTGCTCAACGCCAGTCACTTGTTAATTGGCTATCTCGGCTCTTTGGCAGGTTATACCTATGTTTATGAAGTTATGGCTGATCCCTTGTTTGAGCAAGCAGTCGCTAAGTTGATGGACGAGGTGACACCAACGCTCCAGCCTGTTCCTGAGATTAATTTAGACGATTATAAAAAGACTCTAATTGAACGATTTTCAAATCCCAAAATTCGCGATCAACTTCCGCGCCTGTGCCTGAATGGATCAGCTAAAATTCCTAAGTTTGTTTTGGGATCGCTCCGCGATCAATTACAACTTGGAGGTGCGATCGATTACCTAAGTTTAACGATCGCTGCTTGGTGTCGGTACCTCACGAGTCAGGATAAACAAGGGCAACCTATTCCCATTGATGACCCATTAGCAGACATCCTCATTCAACACGCCAGCTTGAGCAAATTAGATCCTAAGCCATTGCTCAGTATATCTGAAATTTTTGGAGATTTAGTAGAATCACCACGTTTCGTCGAGGCTGTTGCTGACCAGTTGCGTAGTTTGCATGAGTTCGGTGTTAAAGGAACACTAGTCCAATTCTCGCAAGCACACTAAGGCATTATCAACTTCATGAGCGATTTGTAGCTTTATTAAGCAACAAATCTAATTTGGGATTCTTAACTTTTAAGTATTTGAGGACTAGCCTAATGCTGCTTGGCATAGATTTAGGAACAGGCTCTGCTAAAGCATTGCTCCTAGCGACAGACGGAACCGCTATAGGTGAAGCATCAAGCTCATATCCTGTTCATGCACCTCATCCCGGATGGGCTGAGTCGGAGCCGGGGGATTGGTGGTCAGCTGTTGCCTTGGCTGTGAGAAAGGCAGTAGGAAATCATGCTGATCAAGTACAGGCGATCGCATTTTCAGGGCAAATGCATGGTGTTGTCCTAACAGATGAGTCTGGTGAGCCACTGCGTCCTGCTATCCTCTGGGCAGATACTCGCTCTAGTAACACGCAAAACATTTATCATTCACTTGATGCCACTATTTTAGAGCGATTGGGCAACCCGATTACAGCTGGAATGGCTGGCTCAACTTTGCTGTGGCTAAGAGAACATGAGCCTACTATCTACACCCAAGCGCGTTGGGTACTCCAGCCAAAAGATTGGCTACGGTTCCGGCTGACTGGAGAAATTGCAACCGAACCATCTGATGCTAGCGGTACTTTGCTTTACGATGTTGTATCGGACAACTGGGCTTGGGATGCAATCTCAGCCCTGAATCTGCGTTGTGATTGGTTGCCGAAAATTATTCCCTCTAGTGCGATCGCAGGTTACTTAACAGCTGATGCTTCAGAGCATCTAGGCTTAAGAGTTGGCTTAAGAGCGATCGCTGGTGCTGCGGATACAGCAGCCGCCGCACTTGGTAACGGACTACTAGAACCTGGTTTGGTTCAACTAACCATTGGCTCAGGTGCTCAAATCATTACACCTCGCTCCCAACCAATTCTCGATCCTCATGGTCGCACACATCTATATCGAGCCGCCGTACCTAACGGTTGGTATACTCTTGCAGCAATGCAAAATGCCGGGTTAGCGCTTGAGTGGGTGCGAAGTATCCTTGGCTTGAGCTGGGAGCAAGTCTATACTAAAGCGTTTTCTGTTCCCCCAGGATGTGAAGGGTTGACATTTTTGCCATACCTCACAGGTGAGCGAACTCCACACCTTGACCCCTATGTACGCGGGGCATGGGTGGGGCTTGGACTTCATCACACACAGGCGCACCTAATGCGGGCAGCTTTAGAGGGAGTTGCTTTTGCCTTGCGGCAAGGTTTTGAGGCACTTGAGGCAACAGGTTTTAAAGCCACAGAACTGCGTTTAGCAGGCGGAGGAACGGCAGAAATGCCTTGGAAACAATTACTAACTGATGTATTGAGAATACCTCTCTATGCAACTACCGTTGCTGCTGCATCTGCGCGTGGTGCTGCTCTATTGGCGGGTATCGGAATTGGCATATATGCAGATGCTAATGACACAAGCAAACTGGCAGCCGCACCAACGCTTGTTGCAACTCCCCAGTCAGTTGATTCAGCCTTAGAAGATGCTTGGATGCGATATCAATCTCTTTATCCACGACTTAAAAAAATCTCATAGAAGTTATGCCTCAAGACCGTAGCACTAAAAGGTATTTACAGAATAAATTGTTAAGATGAGGCTGTTTAACATCAAGTCAAGAAAAGAAGTGAGCTTACTAAGAGCATAAGTAGTGGCTTTCATAAATCTCAACTAACTAGGCCATTTGCCGAGCCATTAACTGGGCAAATAGACCTTCAACAGCAGCAAGTTCCTCAAAAGTTCCATGTTGGGCAATCCGGCCTGCTTGCAGCACATAAATACGATTAGCGTTGCGGATGGTGCTAAGTCGATGAGCGATCGCAATTCTGGTAACTTGTAACTTATCCAAGCTTTCACTGACAATCGCCTGGGTTTTGTTATCTAGCGCACTGGTAGCTTCATCGAATAACAAAATCCGGGGTTTTAAGGCCAAAGCGCGAGCAATCAATAACCGTTGTCGTTGCCCTCCAGAGAGATTGCCACCTCCTTCACTAATCACAGTATGCATAGACATAGGCATGGCTGCAACATCGTCAGCAAAACCAGACATACGAGCTGCCTCCCAAGCTTCATCGAGTGTAATCTGAGCGCCGCTAGCAATATTGTCAAAAATAGAAGCTGACATAATCCGGCCATTTTGCAGAACGACACCTAACTGTCGGCGCACTGCCTCAACATCCAACCCAGATAAATCTTGACCATCATAATAGATAGTGCCATCTTCAGGAGTTTCAAACCCTAATAGCAATCTAAATATAGTAGATTTACCGCTCCCAGAACCGCCTACAAGTGCAATAAATTCCCCAGGCTCGGCATACAGACTCACATTATCTAGGATCAGAGGCCCATCTTGTCGGTAGCGGAATGTGACATGATCTACAGCGATTTTGCCTATGAGCCTACCAGGATCAGCTTTGCTCAGATCCACTTCTGGTATAGTTTCTAAAATTGGTTGAGCGCGTTTCCACTGAGGAACAACTTGCAAAGCGCCTGTAACTGTATTGCTTACGTCTGTAGCACCTTTAATAAAAGTACCAAACGCACTGTTAAAAGCTAGGAAAGTCCCAATTGTTAGTCCGATCGCACCTGTAGTCTGAGCCTCTTGAAGCTGTTGGATGGTAAACCAAAACAGGATGCCAGAAGTTACCGTGGGCATAACTGTATTGAAAAGAACCACAGCGTCTTCAACATTCTGGGTACTAAGTTCCAGTTTTATTTGCCGGCTGTAGTTTTTACTCCAAGAAGCGAAACCCCGCTCTTGGGCCCCAGCGACACGCAGTTTAGAAATGCCATTGATTAGTTGTACTGTCTGCCCAAAGATACTTCCCTTTATTTCCAGCAGTGGGCGAACTTTGCGGACGAGGAGCATACCAGAGAGTGTAGTTACAGCTATAACAACTACTGCTACAGCCACAGCAACTAAAGCTAATTTCCAGCTGTAGTAAAACAAAAGTCCTAAGTTTAATAATGAGAACAAACCAGTGATTAGAGTAATCAAGGTTGTACCACTTAGTAGACGACGGATTGTACTAATCGATGTCACACGGGACTGAAGATCCCCTGTGGTATACTGGCGGAAAAATGATACTGGCAAGTTTAGCAGCCGATCCCATACAGCAGCTTGGGTGGAGGCATCGGAAACTGTTTCCACGCGCAAAAGTGCGAATCCTTGAGCCAGCCGAAATACTGCCGTCCCAAAAGCTGCAACCAGCAACCCCAAACCAACTTGTAGTAATAATCCGCGATCGCTATCTGGAATGGCGTTGTCAATTAAAATGGCAGTGGCGTGGAGTGTGAGCATTCCTAGCAGTGTCGCGGCAATACCAGTTAAAAAAACGATTAGTATATCTCTGCCACGATTCTTAACCGCGAACCGAAATAAATCGTTAGCCTTAAGAACTTTATCAGGCAAAGACCGATAAAACATATAAGCAACGGGCGCTAGTGTCGAAGCAATTTCAGCATCTACAGGATGACGAGTGCGATCGTTTGGATCAAAGATTTCGTAGCGAGTAGCAGAAACGGGCAGGAGTGCCACTGGTCGGTTATCCTCTTGGGTGTAGGCAACCAAAGGGCCACAGTCCTTCTCCCACCAGTTATCCCGCAACAAAATCTGTCGCATCCTTAACCGCGAAGCTCTAACAATTGCCTCCAATGGCTCCTTCACCCGCTTCAGGTTCTCTGACTTAGCTGGGGGGCGAATTTTCACACCTAAACACCTGCCCACAGCACCAGCAACAACTAACAATGGCGCACCTTCGAGGAAAAAGGTTGCTTCTTGAGTTCCTAAAGAAGATGCTAGTTCGCCTAGAGCTTCTGCTGTCACCTGATGATTGAGACGTTCCCGATCACTGAGCCGTTGTAGTTCTTCTTGGGTTTCCTGCTGTTCTAGGAAGTTGATATATTCCAGCAGTTGAGTATGAAACTGGGAAAGCCCCTCAAGCAGGATATCTGCGTTGCGGATGGCGCTTGTGGTTTGAGTGGCAAGCTGAACTTCCCCTACAGCTTCTAACCATATACCATCGCTGAGGGGGAAAATTCCCGATGTCGGATCTAGAGTTAGTTCCTCAAGCCCCATCCAGTGGACATTTCCTTGCTGAATTTGTACCCAAGCGATCGCCTGGGGTTCTGGCTGGAGAGTTTGACCATCAATTAGAGAAAATCGCGCTTCTCCTGCTGCTCGGACTTGAATTGCTGGAGTGGTAATATGGGAAAGTGTAGTGTTGATTTGCTCTACCCAACCCTCCACCAAAGAAACTATTCTGGTATCCCCATCAACAACTAACTCCTCAAAGTATTCTCGGTCTACCTTCAGCAATTCAGTTTCTCCCATCGGCACTGCTAAAAGTTGGCGGTGCTGATCAATACAGTCAGAAGCTGTTCCAAAAAGAGCCTCTTCGGGATGAAGAGTGAACAAATAACGGCGAGTTCCTTGGGTGATGCCATTTTTAATACTGACAGCAAACAACGCTACAGAGCCAGACTGCACAATCCAAATGGTCTGCGGGTCGTCTAGGAGTATTGGTTCATTGCCTTTAAGGCTGTATAGTTGCCCCTGTAAGTCTTTGCCCCTGATTTGGTTAGTGACCATAATTAAGCTCCCTCTTCACTGCTGATTAACCGTGAGTACACCCCCTCTACTTGCCATAATTCCTCATGAGTACCTCGTTGTACCACCTTTCCCCGTTCAAGGACGATGATTTCATCACAGTCGCGGATCGTGCTTAATCGGTGTGCAACAATTAGGCAGGTACACCCACGTCGCCGCAGATTTTGGTCAATAATTTTTTCCGTCTCGGAATCTAGGGCGCTGGTAGCTTCATCCATAATCAGGATTGAAGGATTATTAACTAAGGCGCGGGCTATTTCTAATCGCTGTCGTTGACCTCCACTTAAATTGGCGGCTCCTTCAATTAGTTCTGCATCAAATCCGCCAGACATAGAGAAAATCACATCATCAATAGCAGCATCCTTACTAGCCCGCACTAGATTTTTATCTGGTACTGTGGTATCCCATAAAGTCAAATTTTCCCTGACAGTTCCGCCAAACATCAAAATATCCTGCTCTACCAAAGCAACAGAGTTAGTTAATATCGATTGCGGAATCTGCTTTCTAAGTTGACCATCAAAGCAAATTTCTCCCTCCCAAGGTTCGTAGAGTCCGCTTACCAGTTTGGCAATAGTAGACTTACCAGAGCCGCTCCCGCCTACTAAAGCTACTCGTTGTCCAGGCTTGACCGAGAGGCTAAAGTTTTCAATCAAAGGCGGATCTAAACGGCTATAGCCAAATGTGACATTCTCTAATTCGACGTACCCCTGTAATCTAGGCAGAGGAGATGAGGAAGACAAAGAGATTTTTTCTTCCCCTGTTCCCCCTGCTTCCCCTGCTCCCCTGCTCTCCCGGTTACTGAGCGCAGTCGAAGTATGCTCCCCTGCTCCATCAATTGGGTTATCCAACACATCATCTAGGCGAATCAAATTGCCCTCCATTTCCTGGAGGGTACTACCGAAGTTGACAAGATTATTAACAGGTAGCAAAAAGCTCTGCATCAGTCCTTGAAAGGCTATAAGCATTCCAATGCTGAGGTGTCCATCCATCACTCGTAAACCACCTACAACTAATAAAGCCATTGATGAAAGGGAAGACAAAAGTGTAGGTAATATTGAGAAAGTCTGGTTTGTCACCCCTAGTTCTTGCTGAGAGTTAATTGCCTTGGTGTAATACCCTGACCACCGCGAAAAAAAATCTGATTCTAACCCTGATGCTTTGAGAGTTTCTATACTCTGGAGAGCCGCTATGGATGCGCCCGCAGCTTTACCATACTCTTGGATTAATCGCTGATTAGCATCGACGCGCTGACGGGAGATCCACTGCAAAGTTAAGACATTTACAGTAGCAAAACTAGCTACCAGCAAAGTTAGTACCCAGTCATATTGAAACATGACTAAGGCGTAAAAAATTACCATTACTGCATCGATAACTGTAGTCGCCAATCGCCCCGAAAGCACATCAGCCACTTGGTCGTTGAGACTAGTGCGGTTACTAATTTCACCTGCAAACCGTTGAGCATAAAAACTAACTGGTAGGCGCAGGATGTGCCACAGAAAACGGCTGGACATTCCCACAGATAGCTTGACTTTCAAGCGGCGTAGATAACGTAACCGTAGCAGGGTTAATACTCCTTGGAGGACTGCTGCGATCGCCATTGCCAATAACAACGGACGCAACCAGTGCTGCCGCCCTTGCACTAGGATTTCGTCTACAAACACTTGACTAAATACTGGTACGGATAATCCGACAAGTGTTAACAAAAATCCTGCCAGCAGACAGTAAATTAAGACACCAGTAGCACCCTTTAGCCGTGACCACAGCGATAAAATTAGGCTAGGTTTACGACCCCCTTTTTCAAACTCCGCCCCTGGTTCTATAACCAGTACCACTCCGGTATACCCCTCGTCAAATTCCTGCCGGGATACCTTTCGCGGCCCAGTGCCTGGGTCATTAAGATAAACCCAAGCAGAGCTAAATCCTTCTACTACTAAGAAGTGGTTGAAGTTCCAAAACACAATATAGGGAGGGCTGAGGTCTGGAAGTTGATCCAGTTCCTTTTTAAAGCCTTTTGCTTGCATTCCATAGCTTCTGGCAGCTTTGAGGACGTTAGAAGCTTTGCTGCCATCGCGGGAAACTCCACACTCTCGACGTAGTTCTGGCAGAGGCACAGTCCGACCATAGTAACCCAAAATAATTCCTAAAGCTGCGGCACCACATTCTACTGCCTCCATTTGCAAAAGCGTGGGTGTCTTTACCCGCTTACCTGGATTTTTCAGCAGGTTTTGCAGGTACTGCAAAGGATTAATCGGTGCCACTAATGATAGATTAGTAGATACCACTGACAGACCTCAGAATAGGTAAAACAAACGTAATCGGCGATCGCTCTTCCACCTTGACTCGCACAGATGTAGTCGTTCCAGAAGAGATTTTTAGCTGCGGCCCATCAGAAGAAGACCACTTATAGCCACTGAAAGTAGTAGAATCTGGCTGCAAGTCAGCAAATACTTGAATAAGTGCCTCTTGCTTTTCTCCTACCAAACCTGCAACCACTTCAGGATTACCCACTACACTAGCGGCTGCTTCTCTGGTAATGGGAAATGGTGAGACAGTGGTAATCTTACCGACAATACCACCAAAGCGTTCCCGCTTCACGGTTTGGGGTGTAATTTGTAACGTCATACCTGGTTGAATTTTCTTTCCTTCTCCAACCGGAAAATAGGTAATGCCAACCATTTTGCTAGATGGATTTTCTGCATCTATGCTTCCTAAACGGGTTCCGGCATCAATCACTTGCCCTGTTGTAACAGTGATTTCGAGAATACGTCCTGAGTGTTGAGAGATAATCTGGCTGTTATTGCCTAATTGTTGTTCTAGTCTAGCAATCTCTCGCTTGACTTCTTGAATCTCATTTTTGCGGGTAGTTGCAGTTTGCAGGTCTTCTTGAGCGAGAGTAGCTACTTTACTGTTCTGTTCTTGCAATTGGGCTTGAATGTTTTTGATTTCGTTCAGATTTGAGAGATATTGCTGTTGTGCATCTGCTTCTTTCAGGTCTAGTTGCTTCAACTGAGATTCGGCTTCATCGATGCTTGCACGCGCATTATCGTATTGTTGCCGCGCTTCTAAGACTACATCATCAGGAATTGCGCCTTCTTTTAAAAGCTTCTGGCGGTTTTCTAATCTCTTTTTATGAGTAGGAAGCAGCCCTTGGAGCGTTTGTAAGCGTCGCTGTAAGTTAAGGCGATCGCGTCCGATTGACACTAGCCCTTTCTCCCTCAACACGGGTGTCAAATCCTGCACAATCTTGAGTCTTTGCTCAAGAGTTAAGCGTTGCTCTTGGATTGCCTTTGTGTCAAGCTGCTGACGCTGCCCTTGTAACAAACTAGCGTTGCGATCCTGATCTTCTAGTTGGACTAGTTTAGCTCGCGCTAGTTGTAGTTGCTTACGCAAGTCAACTTGGTCAACTGTTGCTAGTACATCTCCCTTCTTGACGACATCTCCAACATTGACATTTAGAGCAAGTAACTGCCCTGCACCTTTCGATTGCAACGGCAAAACGTTACGTGGATAAATTAGTACCCCTTGACCTTCCACGGTAATCGGAATCCGTCCATAGATACTCCAGACTACGGCAACTGCTACCAAGGAGCCTAAAGCAGTTAAAGGTAGCCAGCTTTTAGGGGTGACTACCTGCATTAGTTGGTCTAGTCTTTCAGGAGAAGATAAACGCTCTAATGACTCTTTTCGGAATAAATTTTGCTTTTGTTCGACCATTTAGGATTCCTCGACAATCACTTCTGCTTGAACTGAGGATTGAAAAATTTGGTGGCGGGTCTAAATTCCTGATTAAAAACTACCGTTGGTGCTGAAGTTAAATGATTTACATAAAAAAACTAAATACCTGTTCTATTTAAAAGTGTAAGTAGTAAAATCTCTGAAAACAATCTACTTTTTTTTGATAAGACTAGCATTTTTTTAGATATAGTTTATTAATAACAACGGATAGATTGTTAGATATTATGGTAAAAAATTATGTTTCAAAATAAAATCTATTTAAAGACACGTTTAGTAAATTAATTCGTAGCAGACCGAATCACTGGTCTAGAGTTAGGTGCTGATGACTATGGCGTGGAGTTTAGCTTATTAGAGTTGTTAGTAAATTATTCGGGAAAGATTTTTTTGCGATTAGAAGTGTTACAATTATGGGGTTTTGTACCAGAGGTTTATACAGATACCCGTGTGGTAGATGTGCATATCTCTAGAAAAGCGGACAAAGGTAAAATCCGATCCCAATAACCCAGAATTTATCCTGACAGCAAGAGGTAGTGGTTATTTTTTCCTACGAATTATTTCTTGCTGTCAAGAATAGCAGAAAAATATGACTAAACTCATCTTGATTACAGGCATAAGCAAAGGTCTAGGTTATGCGATGACCGAGGGTTTTATTCAACAGGGACATACTGTTATTGGTTGCGCCCGTTCATCAGACGCTATCGATAAAATACGCCAGAAGTTTAGTGCGCCCAATGATTTCACATCTGTAGACGTGGCAAATGAACAGCTTGTAAAAAAATGGGCAGAACACGTACTTCACAAATATGCACCGCCAGATATAGTGATTAATAATGCGGCAATTACTAATTATCCAGCACCTTTGTGGGAAATTTCATCCGAAGAATTTTCTGATCTAATAGATATCAATATCAAAGGAGTAGTGAATATAATTCGCCATTTTGTACCAGCAATGGTGAAAAACAAACGGGGTATTATTGTTAACTTTAGTTCTGGCTGGGGACGTTCTACTTCAGCCCAAGTTGCACCATACTGTGCTTCTAAGTGGGCAATCGAAGGATTAACTCGTTCTTTGGCACAAGAATTGCCGGCTGGTATGGCAGCCATACCTCTCAATCCAGGGATTATTCATACAGATATGCTCTCTATTAGCTTTGGAGAAGAAGCTGCTAATTATACACCCGTGTCCGATTGGGTATTGAAAGCTGTGCCATTTATTCTCAAATTAAAACCCAAAGATAACGGGATTCCTTTGACTATACATTAAAGAGTGAATCTCAATTGCGTAGGTGTAGCCCGTCGTAGACATCGTTGCGATTAGGTGCCGACAGTTGAATTATCTCCGAAAAACGTGAATACTTAACTGCATCGGTAGGGGGATAATCCGCCGACACTGCAAGTAACCCAATTTTTATATCCTCGAAATAAATCACACCCCCAATATGCCCTTGAACTTGGAAAGCTCCATGAAATAAATTATACGGAGCTATGTATATTAGGAAAAAGTCAGTAATTTTGATTGTCCTGTCAAACATCTGCTGACAAGTTTTGTGGAGGACAGCATCTAAGTATTTATTATAAGCAGGCTCACCCAGGTCAGTGAATTCTGGCTTATCCGCAAAATGATCCATATAAAATGACCAAATATCGGACAAGTCTGCAACGTCCGTCAGTTTTTGCTTAAGTTCCTGCAATCGGTCAATTTTCATAGTATACATCTTGAGGAGATGGGACAAACAGACAGCACTGTTCAAACAGTTATCAATTATATAGGAATCGCATTTGATTTTTGAAATTATCTGTGTGGGTGGGGAGTGGGGAGTAGGGAATAAGGAATTAGGCTTTTCGATCTGTACCGAGCTTTTTCAGAAATCAAATATTAGTCCTATATTAGTTATCAGTCTCAAAATAAATCTAATTTTTTCTTAAACGGCTTAACATCCAATCAAATCTTGTTCCAGCCAGTGCCATGTTATCTAAAATGTTAGAATCCAATTCATCTTCATATTCAACATTTTCATCCAGTGATTGACCTTTGCTATAAATGCGTCTGCCATAACCAAGCCGACTGAACATTTCCTGTAATCGATTTGCAAGCAAGGTAGCAATCACCCGATAAAATCGAGAAGCAAAACCTATATCCTGTTGTAATTTTGCTGCTAATTGTTGTCGAGGAATTGACAATACAAGTGAGTCTCCAATAGCTCTAACAGTGGCAAAAGGCAAACGGGTATCAATGAAAGCTGTTTCTCCGACGATTTCGCCCTTGGATAATCTTGTTATCTCTCTGCTTGTAGTTTCTTCACCCTCTAAAACTGCAAAGGCGCGAGTTAAAGGATTGCGTTCATCCTCAGAAACAGAAACTGTCATTGTTCCATCCAGTAAAATATACAGTGCATCCACAGGCCCTCCCTCACGGATAAGTACTGTGTTAGGGGCAATTTTTTGGCTAGTACCTGTAGCAATCATCCAATCGATGTCACTATCATGCAATTGTTCCAAAACAAACAGCATATCTCTGAGCGTATTGCTCTTAACAAGTTTGCTATGGCCAAGTTGAGTGATTCTGTTTGCAAGTAGAATAGCGATCGCTCGATAAAACCGACAAGCAAAACCAATATCCTGCTGCAATTTTGCCCTCAATTGCTGCTGAGAAATCGATATTACCACCGATTTTTCAGCTGCTACCACTGTTGAAGCAGCTGGGCGGACATTAATAAACGGGATTTCTCCTATTATCTCACCACTTGAAACCCGTGCAATCTCTCGTCCTAATGTTTCGCTATCCTCCATCGCTGCAAAAGCTCGCTCCAGAGGATTGTTTGTAGCTTGCGAAACAGTAATTGTGAATGTTCCATCGAGTATTATGTGTAAGGTATCCAGGGCTTTTCCCTGCTGCACAAGGATAGTGCCAGCAGGTATTTCCTTTTTACGACCCGTAGCAATCATCCAATTGATGTCACTATTACTCAATTCCTTAAGTAGAACTTCTGTCATAACTCATATAAATTTAAGTTCAGTTTCTGGATGCTCGACTTGCATCTTTGTGAAAGTCGTCAGCAATTGGTCTAGAATTTTTTGGATATGGGAATGCGCCTGAGAGTCAGCCAATTCTTCTAATGTCAAATAAGTTAAAGCTATTAACATAATCGGTTGACTATTGAGAGTCCTTAACTCGCTTCCATGTTCAGCATCAAAGCGTTCCAAATTCTCAGCAGCAGACTTCACCAATGCTTGCAGAATCTTAAATGCGCCCTCTGAAAGCGGCGGTTGACCCCGGTAATTTTGCAATCTCCCTCCTTCTCGGTAATCTGGAAACGACTCCAGCCCCAGAAAACGCAAAAACCAATCAGCCCGATAGTGTCCGATAGCTGCCACAATACCTCTGTAGTCAGCAATCAATTCGTCGAGTAGATTATTCCGCATCGAGCCAAATAAGCGGTGTGTGAAGTAGTGCGTACATTCATGTTCCAGTCGAATATTTAGGGAAATACGCCGCCATTCTGGTTCCGAAAGTCCGATGTCACTGGCTGAAACATTGCTATAAAAACCGTCACTCAAAATAATCAACCGATCTTGATAGAGCTGCTTTTGCGGGATTAGTCGCCCAAATTCTTCTAACCAACTACTCTCGGAGCAGTTACCAAAATTTTTCATTCCCCATTGTTGGCGATACTGGCGAACCCGATCCCAGTTGTTGAAACCAGTAACCATGCAAGCTCCCATAGAAGCAGGGACTGGCTTGGGTTCATTCCGCATCGTTAACGCCTGTACCAAAGAAACAAAATCTTCTCGATTCCTGGTGAGCAAAACCGGGATGACTCCAGCCAAGCTTTGATGTAGGATCAACTGGAGTTGCTCAGGTTGCTGCAAAATCAAACCAGTCGCCTCGACCATACCATCCACTGAAGCACCCTTACGGGTAGCAGAGCGGTATGCCTCTGTTTGGCTGATGCCTTGGAGTATGGGAAACTTTAACTGTACCAATTTAGTTGATAAAGTTTGAAAGACTCCTACCTCTTGAGCCAAAGTGGCGTATTCTTCCCAGGCGGCTACATGGGGTTCGGGTGGAAGGGGAAACTTAGCGGGGAGTGTTGAAAAACTGCGATCAAAGATGTTTTGATTGTAGGAAAGCAATTCTTCTGTCTCCAAGGCAGTAGCACCATAGGAAGCAAGTATATTAGTACGAAGTTGGTGTTGGTTCAAGTGCGATCGCCTCCCACCAATACCTCCTTTAACTCAACTTTATCCACAATCTGCCGAGCAATTTCTTGCACCGTCTGGCTAAATGGATGGTCAGCGTAACGCAAGCAAAACAAACTACTGCTGGCTAGCTGAATTATCTCTTCAGAAAGAGGCACAATACCAGCCACTGGAGTGTTGTAGATCGTCTCCATTTGTTCTCGCAGAGCGTTGAAATCCATTGCTGGTAGCACCTTATTAATTACCAGCAACATTTTTTCCACCTTTAATTTTTTTGCCACCTCCACTGTTACCGCAGTACCCTGGAAGTCTTGGCGGTCTGGACGCAGGATGACGACTAAGATATCAGAAATAGCGATCGCTAGTAAGGTTTCTTCATTCAAACCAGGGTGAGTATCAATCAACAAATAGTCCAGGTTGAGATACCGGATTAAATCCTCAAAGCCTTCGTTGAGTTTGCCTACGTCATAACCCTCGCGTAAGATGCGGGAAATTTCCCCTGCTTTAATACTCGAAGGAATCAGATAGAGGCTGCCATTGCTTCCAGATGTCTTCCCTTCCGCATTTAAAGTATGACTAACATCGTAGGCAGCATCTTTAATTACACAGCGCCCCCATAAGTAGTCATTGAGGGAGCGATGCATCTTGTCCTCGTCTAGACCAAAAATAATATGAATCCCTGGTGATTGAATATCGGTGTCAATAATACCTACGCGTTTTCCAAGACGCGCAATAGTAGCGGCTAAGTTAGCAGTTAAATTTGATTTTCCTGTACCACCACGAAACGAATGAATAGATACAATTTTGGACATAATGTCATACTCCGAACAGTTATCAGTTATCAGTTATCAGTTATCAGTGAACAGTTAGCGCGACGTTTAAGATTTTGTGCTTTTTGGTGTAACTGTTGGCAATAGTCGGTTTCTGTTTCATCATTTTTGGGCATTCGCCTCTTGATTTTTTGCGCTTTTTGTTGCAGTTCCTGGAAATAATCTGTCTGTATGATGTCAGCTACCTGACGTGCCTTTTTCGCTTCGTCAATTTCAACGTTTAATTCCATCACCTGCTGTTTGAGCTTCTGCTCTCGCGCCTTCACTTCTTGGGCCATTTGCAGGAAAACGCGCACTAGTTGACCAATATCATCATTCGCGTCTGACGCTTTAGCTAACTGATAAGTATCAAAATCATCCTGCTCTACCAGTGATTGTGCTGCTTTTGTTAGGGCACGAATCGGTTTGGCAATACTCTGCGCTAAAATCAGGGCGATGATTGTTGCGATCGCTCCTACTGCCAGTAAGCTATAGCTGTTCTGCCAAATAAGTTCATTCAAGGGAGCATCAAACTGTGCGTGGGCTTTGTTCACGCCCAATACCCAAGGTTGCTCTTGTAAGGGAGCAAAGCCGACCATTTGGCGCGTCTGCTCAATTGGAGAATAATAGCTAGTGTGACTTGTCTGTTTAGCTCCCACGATCGCACCTGCTAACTCTGGAACGTCCAAGCTTTTGATTTGCTCGACACCATAAAGCCTATCGGTTTCGCTGTGGTGTTGTTTGTTAGCTGGCAAGGGAACTAGGCTATGATAAAGTAGCGATTGATCAGGATGGCTAATGATTACGCCACGCTCGTCAACCAAGAAGGCATAACTTTGAGAGCCAGCCTGCAACGCATTTACAATCGCCCAGATGTCTTCTCCCTTGATTTTTAAAACCGCCACACCGACAATTTTACCGCCCTCAGACCGTACAGGATTGGAGAAGTAAATGCCTGCTCGTCCACTCGTTGTACCAACTATAATGCTAGAAACGTAAGGGCGTCCCTGAACGCTAAAGCGGAAGTATTCACGGAAAGCGTAGTTTTGAGAAATGAATGTGGGGTCAGTGGCAGCAAGACAGTGCCCCTTTGTATCTATAATGTAGACAACATCATAGTCGGGGTTGGAGCGAAAGACGTTATCTAGCGTTCGCTGCATCGAGGAGCGGAAGGCGGTTTGCTTCTGAGGATTAGTCGCAGCTAGAAAACCCACTACATCCTTATCACTGCTGACTTGGACGGCAACACGCTGGATGTCGATAATTAACTGGTCGAGGCGACTAGCGTTACTGGTGGCTAAGAGTTCCAGTTTGCGGTATTCGCTGTCCTCTGCACTCTTGAGGCTGTCTTGGAGGTTGTGATAGGTGGTGAAGCTCATCGGTATGAGGGCAACACAGAGAAGTGCTACCGAGAGTTTCGTTCTGATAGACCAGGCAGAGGGGTTAAATAACCGACGCAAGAATTTAATTGAGCCGATTTGCTCTAAACCCGACCATACTGTGGTGGGTGGTTGGTAAGGGACAACCTTTAGCCCACCTCCGATCGCATCTAGCTCTGCATCACTGATACTATCACCTGACTTTGAGATTTTAACTAAAGCAGCTTCCCATTCTGGCAGTGTAAAACTATAGCCAGCAGCTAGTAAAATTTCTAGGCGTTGTTCATCACTGGCAGCATTTTGCAGTTGCTTTTGCAACACTTCATCCGTGGCTATCCGCTCATAAAAGGCTCGTGCGCTTTCAACAGACATACATTTTAAGAGGCTATTAAATCAGTTGCCTCAATCCCAAAGAGTAGCAGTAATCTCTGCCATGTCTAGGGACTGCTTTGCCTTAACAAGAACCTTTATTTGGCAGTTAGGTTTTTAAATATTCAGACATTGAGTTTTAAGACATTTAATTAAATTCCTTTAGAAATATTTATCAAGGTTTTCCCCAATATCAGAAACTAAGTCTTTGCCCTCTTTGTAAACGTCAGTAACAAAGTCCTTAGCAGCATCTACTACTTTGCCTAATTCTATACCACCGGAAACCGAAGTAAGCTCTTCATCAGATAACTCATTATATTGCTGTTGGGAATCAATTTTATTTTTAGGATTAATTGAATTGTTTGTCATGGTATATTTTCCCTTTGATTTTTTTAGTTTACTTCATTGAAATACTATAGGTGAATAAAGCTAATTAATCATTTTCAGTTTATCAACCTTTTATTTGAACGAACTGAAGGTTTTGATTGATATCTAATAAATTAGTATATCCAAAAGCTAAATACAATGCACAATATTTCTGTGTAACTAACAATTTTTTTATTTTGACATCAAAAAAATTATTAGTTCCATCAAAAGATAGTGTATGGTAATTATCTTCAAAGCTCAGTTAGTCTGTTTACAGGTTCAGCACTTCTAACTTGATTGCTAAAGCATAAAAGAATGAAATGTCTGAGCAAAGTTTGCTGAGAATCACGAACAGTGATCAAAATGCAACTTAGAGTTAATAGCTCAATCTGTAACCAAACTGAATGTTATTTACTGAAGGGGAAAGATATGTCTATCCAAGATGCCAAGGCGTTTTTTAATGCGGTAC
The DNA here is from genome assembly GCF_034530915.1 of Nostoc sp. DedQUE09. Taxonomy (NCBI): domain Bacteria; kingdom Bacillati; phylum Cyanobacteriota; class Cyanophyceae; order Nostocales; family Nostocaceae; genus Nostoc; species Nostoc sp. DedQUE09. Next base: position 28,035 of record NZ_JAVRCE010000020.1, on the reverse strand, counting down.
TCACAAATGATAATTTCCGAAGCCAACTTCAAAGCTCTAAAACTAATGAGGAACGTGCTGTAGCTATAAGAGCAGCAGGATATAGTTTCACTCCAGAAGAATCTCAGCAGTTGCTCAATCAAATTATCGAAGCAGCAGCTATTGATAGTGGTTTGAGTGAGGCCGAGCTAGAAGCAGTTGCCGGAGGAGCAGTAGGAGCAGTATCAACAGCAGGACCAGGTGCGATTCCAGGTGGTCTTATAGGTGCTGGTGCTGGGGCTATTGGCGGGGTAGTAAGCGGAGTGATCAAGGGAGGTGATGGAGGTGAGATACTTGGTGACGCTATTGGTGGGGCTGTTAGTGGGGGTGTAGGTGGTGCCCAAGGCCCAGCATAGCTCCATCAGCCCAGGTAGTAGTTCTACTCTGGTAGACTTCTAAATGATAACCAAAGCTAAAGAGCAGCTAAGTATATTTGTTTAGCTGCTCTTTACTCTCAACGTAACTTTTGAAAGTAAAAGTTTTTCTCAATGAATTTTAAAAAAAATATTACCTTCAGATCAGGAAAGTTTAGCAATTTTAGACAGATTGTACAAACCTTTTCGAGAGATTTGAAACTCCTCCAAACAATCGTTACGTCAGGGGTGATTGTGACAACTGCTGCACTTGGGAGTTTTGTTGCCAAGGTTCAGGCGGCTACCTTTACCCTACCAATTGAAGTAGCAGCCAAAGCTACAGGGGTTGATGTTTTGCGCGATCGCTACATTCAATAGAAGAGAAGCGTGAATTACCAATTACCATTAACTCAATTTGAGTTTGGTAAAAAAATTCCTCAAAATCAAGATGCCTGAAAGTTATTTTGCTTTATTTGGCAGTTAGGTTTTTAAATATTCAGACATTGAGTTTTAAGACATTTAATTAAATTCCTTTAGAAATATTTATCAAGGTTTTCCCCAATATCAGAAACTAAGTCTTTGCCCTCTTTGTAAACGTCAGTAACAAAGTCCTTAGCAGCATCTACTACTTTGCCTAATTCTATACCACCGGAAACCGAAGTAAGCTCTTCATCAGATAACTCATTATATTGCTGTTGGGAATCAATTTTATTTTTAGGATTAATTGAATTGTTTGTCATGGTATATTTTTTTGTTTACTTCATAAAACTACTATAAATAACTAAAATCCATCACTTATATTTTAATTATTTTTATCAACTTTTTATTGGAATCAACGAGAGTTTAGATTAGTATCTAATAAATTAGTATATCCAAAAGCTAGATACAATGCACAATATTTCTGTGTAACTAACAATTTTTTTATTTTGACATCAAAAAAATTATTAGTTCCATCAAAAGATAGTGTATGGTAATTATCTTCAAAGCTCAGTTAGTCTGTTTACAGGTTCAGCACTTCTAACTTGATTGCTAAAGCATAAAAGAATGAAATGTCTGAGCAAAGTTTGCTGAGAATCACGAACAGTGATCAAAATGCAACTTAGAGTTAATAGCTCAATCTGTAACCAAACTGAATGTTATTTACTGAAGGGGAAAGATATGTCTATCCAAGATGCCAAGGCGTTTTTTAATGCGGTACTCACAAATGATAATTTCCGAAGCCAACTTCAAAGCTCTAAAACTAATGAGGAACGTGCTGTAGCTATAAGAGCAGCAGGATATAGTTTCACTCCAGAAGAATCTCAGCAGTTGCTCAATCAAATTATCGAAGCAGCAGCTATTGATAGTGGTTTGAGTGAGGCCGAGCTAGAAGCAGTTGCCGGAGGAGCACTAGGAATAGGAACAGGACCAGGTGCGCTTGCAAGTGGTGTCATAGGTGCTGGTATTGGGGCTGCTGGCGCGTTAGTAGGCGGAGTGGTCAAGGGAGATTCAAGAGGTGATATAGGTGCTGACGCTATTGGTGGGGCTGTTGCTGGGGGTATAACTGGTGCCCAAGGCCCAGCATAGCTCCATCAGCCCAGGTAGTAGTTCTACTCTAATAGACTTCTAAATGATAACCAAAGCTAAAGAGCAGCTAAGTATACTTGTTTAGCTGCTCTTTACTCTCAACGTAACTTTTGAAAGTAAAAGTTTTTCTCAATGAATTTTAAAAAAAATATTACCTTCAGATCAGGAAAGTTTAGCAATTTTAGACAGATTGTACAAACCTTTCCGAGAGATTTGAAACTCCTCCAAACAATCGTTACGTCAGGGGTAGTTGTGACAACTGGTGCACTTGGGGGCTTTGTTGCCAAGGTTCAGGCGGCTACTTTTACCCTACCAATTGAAGCAGCAGCCAAAGCTACAGGGGTTGATGTTTTACGCGATCGCTACGGTCTAGATGGCACTGGAATCACCATCGGCGTACTATCAGATAGCTTCGCCACGGCAAAGACTTTTGATGCCTCTAACAACCAGGATACTTATGCCACCAACATAGCCGATGGCTACTTACCATCTAATGTTAACGTGCTAAAGGACTATGCTAAACCTGGTACCACCGATGAGGGTCGCGCTTTATTGCAGATCATTCATGCTGTGGCTCCAGGAGCTAACTTAGCGTTTCACACAAGCTTGAACACCACGGATAGCTTCGGTCAAGGCATTCAGGCTCTAGCGGCTGCCGGGGCAGACATAATTGTGGATGATTGGGGTTACGTATACCCTCCGATCGCTCCTCCTGATACACCTTTAAACCTACTAGATTTGGAGCCTCCGAACGGGCCAATTAACCAAGCGATTAACGCGGTAGTTAACCAGGGGATTTCTTATTTCACTAGTGCTGATAATAATTATCTTCCCCCCAATAGCCAAGTGCCTGGTGTTCCCATATACGGGCATCCAAATAACCCAAATGCGCTGACTGTTGGAGCAGTGTACTACGGGAACGCAAAATCCTACTCAAGCAAAACATTCGATGTTGTTGTAAAGCAGGGGCAGATAGAACCATTCTCTTCGGAAGGCAACCCAGATTCTTTCAAGCCGGATGTTGTGGCTCCGGATGGGCTAGCAATTTCCTTTGACTTAGGTGGAGGTTCTCCTCTTGATGCCAACCCCGACTTCTACACTTTCTTAGGTACCTCGGCATCGGCTCCTTTCACAGCCGCAGTTGCAGCACTGCTACTAGAGGGCGATCCAAGCGCAACACCTACTGAAATCTATAATGCTCTAAGAGATACGGCTGACAGCCCTTCGTTAGGCTTCGACTCCAGACTTGGCTTCGGACTAATCCAAGCAGACGAGGCTATTGTAGCACTGGGTGTGAAACCCAAACCAGTCCCCGAACCTTCTGCAACTCTAGGCTTGCTAGGTGTTGGTGTTCTAATTGTTGGTTTGCGCCTGAAACTCTTTAGCAGAAGTTCAAGACTATGGTTAAGCCCAGTCAGAGGTGGGGCTTCAAAGCCTTTAGTTTGAGCAGCAAACGGGTTTTCTGATTACTGAGGCGCTAGTTCAGCTTTTAACTAACCCAAGTTGCGGGTTATCGACTGATATCATGTCCGCCTAATTAGTTATGATTTCCACAGTCATTGCACCCCACACGCCAGATGCTCCACTTGGGGAGACCCCAAGACCGCACTGGCTCCCCTTAATCCCCTCCCCGCTCTTCGGGAGGGGAGACGAAGCGTAGCTTTGGCGGGGTGGGGTTCTTCGGGTTTAGTAAGTAATCAAGCGAACATGATATGATGCCCAATCGCCTTTAACAAATCGTCTGTGATAGCATATATGGCAATTATTTCGTTTAGCATATAGCCCTCCTAATTTTCTTCTTGGAGGGCATTTTATTGCTTAACTGTTCCAAAGCGATCGCCCATCAGAGTAACTAGCAACTTGGGTTAACTACTTGATTTGCTGCGCCTTCCGCCAAGCTTTGGGGGTAGTCCCGTGATACTGGCGAAACTGACGAAAGAAATGACCCTCATTCTGATAGCCCACAGCCTCAGCAATCTGATTTGTGGACTGATTAGTTTCTAAAAGTAAGGTACGTACTGCTGCCATCCGGCGCTCGACAATCCAATGATTCACTGGTTTTCCTGTCTGGCGTCGCACTAAGTCGGTTAAGTAAGCTGCGGAGTAACCTACTGCTTGGGCTACATCGCACAGGGTAATCGATTGATAATAATTGGCTTCGATAAAGTCGAAAACCTCTTTAAGTTGAGGACAAGTAGGTAAGAGTGATTGGGTATCTGCCGATGTGTCTGCGTCAGTACTTGGAACTGGCTGGGATTGAGCAACATAGCACTGGCGCATGGTTGCCTGTTTTTCTAGCCGAGTTGCGATCGCTTCCAACAATTCTTCTACTGTTGAGGGCTTGGTAAGATAGTCGTCTGCTCCCAAATTCATTCCGTGACGAATCTCAGTTTTAGTAGATTTTGCGCTGAGAAAAATGAAGGGAATTGTTGCCGTTAAAGGGTTTTGGCGCAACGTAGTTAGGACACCATAACCATCTAATCCTGGCATCAGAATGTCGCACAGTACCAAATCAGGCAAGTGTTCTTGTGCTTGCTGAATACCAACAAGACCATTTTCCGCAGCGATCGCTTCAAACCCTTCTGCTTGTAAACTGTCTAAAAATATATCTCGGCTTTCTGGCTCATCTTCAATCACTAGAATTTTAATCATAGTGTCCCCTTGTAAGCGTCAGATGAATTATGTTTTTATAGACTTTCTGGCTGTCTTGTTGCAGAGATTGTCACTGCACAGGTAGGGTAATTGTGAATGTAGTACCTACCCCAACCTTGCTGGCAACTGAAATTTGACCACCATGCAGGTCTACAAACTTTTTGACGAGTGCTAATCCCAATCCATTACCGGGGATATTGCCGACGTTCGTACCGCGATGAAATGGCTTAAATAGTCTTTGTTGATCTCCTACAGAAATGCCAATTCCTCGATCTTTAATCTGAAAAATTACTTCTTCATCCCGATGAGAAACTATCAAATCAATCGTGCTGTCGTTTGGAGAATACTTGACTGCATTTGAAAGCAAATTCCTGAGAATAGGTTGTAGCAATTTTTGATCTACACAGGCTGTACAATCACCTTGACTAATTAAGGTGACTGTATAGTCAGGAGTTTCCAGTGACGCGGAGATTGGGAAGCTATTCTGTTGTCCAGAGTTGTTGAAAAAGATGCTTTTTTTGCTCGAAAGTTCTCCCTTAGGGGCAGATTCCCTCGATAGTGGCAGGTGACGTGATTCTTCGCAAAAGGAACTGTCAAAAGGATCTGTCGGCATCAAGCAAGTGGCGTTGCTTTCATTCAAATTCATTTCTGTTAGAATCTCACTGCACAATTGGATCAGGTTAAGTGGTTTTGGCTCAAGTTTGAGCTTTCTTGCTTCTGCTTTAGCGTTGAGGAAAATTTCATCCATCAATTGGCTGATTTGTTCAACTGCCATTTCCAAACGCTGCAAGTATTGTAATTTTTTCTCTTCAGTCCACCGATGAAGATGGCGTTTCAGTAAACTAGCGGACAGTGAGATAATATTTAACGGAGTCCGAAATTCATGAGAAAGCATAGAGAAAAAGTGCGCTTTGTATTCATTAAGTAGTTTTTCTTGTTCTAAAGCCATCTCTACCTGCTGGCGCAAAACTTTCTCGCAGTATAATTGCTGATTAGCGTTTCTTAACTCAGCTATAAGCTGTTGCACTTTGCACTCTAATACTTCATTAACCTCTTGTAAGACGATAGACGTGTGCTGGCGTTGACTGATATTGCGGATCAAAATACAGCCATATTCGGTAGAGTTGTATTCCAAATAAATAATAGTAATTTCTACAGGAAAGGTCTGATCTTCTTTAGTTCTATATAAAGATTCAAAGTATAGGTAGCCTTTTTCTTTAATAGTTGTCCAATGTTTTGACCAGACTGCTGGCGAAAAGTCTGGTTTGATGTCGTACATAGTCATAGAGAGCAATTCCTCACGAGAATATCTCACCAAACTACACGCTGCATCATTGGCGTAGAGAAACTCCGCATCTGGCTTTACCCAGAAAACTGCATCTTCCATATCAACCATTACGGATTTAGTATGCTGCAACTCCTTTTCTAGTAGCAGTCTGATTGAAAAGTTGTTTTGCTCTAAAATGCGGTTGCTAATAACCATAATTCAAGTCACTGCAATTACTGGATAAGCTTTTAAAAATTACTCTTCATCACTAAGCTGCTGGTTACATCTGATCTGATACGGCTTTTGTCGAATTGAACCAGAATTGCGGCTTCCGGCAAACTTATGGAAGGATTTCAATCCTTTAAGTCAGGCTTTGTTTTCTCGAATTCATTGAAAGCGGCAAGAAACTTCATACCCTTGTGAGTGGCCACTCCCGCCACCGCTTGGGTTATTGGGCCTGGAGCATGGGGAAGAATTACCAATGCTCCATGCCCGATTCCCCATGCCCAAAAACTTCATCCCCTTGTAGGTGCGTGGAGTTTTTCTATACTCATAACCTATGTAATGTCGGTACAGCTCCTATTTGTTTCTCTTGCTACTGCAACTTTTTTTATGCGAATATCGGATTTTAGTTACAAAAGTTTACTGATTTTTTTAAGCAAAAATCAGTTTTTTACTTGTAATTGCTTATGAGGAGGTAGTTTCTTGGCTTTAAAAATATAAAGATTCGTAACATAAATAGCTGTTTTGCATAAAATTTCGGGCTAAACAGCGAGAGAAAAATAGAGATTCACTTTCGCTTTTGGAGTCTCAGATGCATCATCCCGAACAAGATGAACTAGATTCATATTTATTACAACTGGCTATTCAGGCGATCGCGCGTTGATCGATGATCGGACTAATTTGTTAACAGTTGTTGGTTTGTCAAAATTTACCTCTGCACCGTATAGCTTGGAAAAATAATTGCGATGCAGCTAAAGCGGTGGATAAACAGAGAATAACTCAATACTGACAGTGTTAATGCTGGAGGTTGGTGTTAAGAAATTTGTGAATTGTGGGGGGAACGCTTTGTTTTGTTTCTTAACTCATCTTATCTGTGATGCTAATTGCTAAGTAAGATCAACAGTAGAAACACTGATTTATCCGGGAGTAACGAACGTGGCAACTATTAGCGGCGACTCTGGAAACAACTATCTAGTAGCCGGGATTGAAGCAAGTAATCAAATATACGGCTATCAAGGCGATGACACTCTAATAGGTGGTTGGGGTGAAGACCACTTAGTCGGAGAAAGTGGTAATGACATTCTCACTGGTGGTAGTGGTGGAGATACCTTTGTCTTGAATTACTCAGATGGTGGTACTGATACAATTACAGACTTTTCAGTCTACGAGGATATTATTGAAATGACTATCGCTCCTCGTAGATCAGGTACTGATGCTGTTAACAATAATATTTTTAGAATAAATGCCGCTGGTTTTAAATCAGCTGCTCATGCTCTATCCAGCAATTATTTAAAAGTAGTTACCGTTGGTATTGGCAAAAATTACAACCAATTAATTTACGGAGCTGCTGATTCTAATTTTTTGACATATAACGCGGACACTGGTGCTTTACTTTATAACAACGATAACAACGTGCAACATGTAGCTTCGTTACCTGCTGGCCTTGACTGGAGCCAAGCTACTGTAGTGCTTGTTTGACAGAGTTAGTAATCAAAAACCTGACTCCGCAAGCAGAGTTTCTTACAAAGGGAGGGATAGGGGGAAAGGTTGCACAAGCATTACTGAAGTGGTGTTCTAGCTTCCCATAAAGTAACTTTCAAGGGTTAGGAGACAAGTTTTGTGAGTTTAAGAAACTGGTTTGGTCGCGGTTACCACTTAGGGTTGTCGGGCTTGGTGATTTTAGTGGGTGCGATTGGAATAGAAGGAAGCCGCACATCCGCTCAGGTCACTCCCGATTCCTCTTTGGGAACTAAAGTGGAGTCACCCGACAGTACAACCTACCAAATTACAGGGGGTACAACCGTTGGCGATACAAATTTATTCCACAGTTTCAGCAACTTTAGCGTTAAAAACCAGGAGACAGTAGATTTCCGTAACGCCTCTAGCATTAACAATATTTTGGTGCGAGTTACAGGGGGAAACCGCTCTGACATCCAGGGGACACTTCAAGCTCAAGGTAAAGCTAATCTCTTTTTAATAAATCCCAAGGGCATCATATTTGGAAAGAATGCCAAATTAAAAATTAACGGTTCATTTCTCGTCACAACAGCCAGTGCGATCCAGTTTCCCGGTGGTGGAGAATTTTCTATGACTTCACCCGTCAATTCGCTTAACTCCTTGTTGAGAGTGAATCCTTCTGCATTTTTATTCAATCAAATTCTATCTCAGCCTATTGAGTCGATTCAAGTCAATAAAACAAGCCAACTATCGGTTTCTAACAGTCAGAGTTTAGTGCTAGTGGGAGGCGATGTGAATCTAGAAGGAGCGCTACTGAGCGCTCCAGATGGTCGAATTGAATTAGGAGGATTGGCAGAAACAGGAACAATAGGGTTGAATATTAATAACAACAATTTTCGCTTAAGTTTTCCTGATAATGTAGCGCGAGCAAATGTATCTCTTACCAAGAGAGCTAGAATAACTGCTACTGGTCAAGGCGGTGGCAGTATCCAGGTACAAGGCAAGCGCGTTACACTCACCGATGATTCAACTATTGCGGTTAATACGCTAGGCTCAAAATCGGGAGGAACATTAGTGGTGAACGCCTTGGAGTCAGTAGAACTCTTGGGAAGAAGCAGTCTGTTGACTGAGACAACAAGCTCTGGAACTGCGGGAGAATTGAGAATTGAAACTGGGCAGTTGATTGTTCAAGATGGCTCGCAGGTTTCAGCTTCCACTTCTAAAGAATCTACTGGGCAGGGGGGAAAGTTGTTTGTGACTGCCAACTCTATCCAACTCATTGGAATCTCACCAGGAAATGACCCCAGTGTCTTGTTTACTATAACAGAGGGCGCTGGATCTGCCGGAGAATTGAAGATAGAAACTGGGCAGTTGATTGTTCAAGATGGGGCGCAGATTTCAGCTTCCACTCGTAGTCAGGAACAGGGAAAGGGAGGAACGTTGTCTGTTACCGCAGACTCTATCCAACTCATTGGAACAAAAGGTAAGAGTAGAAGCGCCTTACTTGTTGGGACTGAAGGTAGTGGCTCGGCGGGAAACTTAGAGATAGAAACTGGGCAGTTGATTGTTCAGGATGGGGCAAGGATTTCAGCTTCCACTTTTGCTAAGTCTACTGGGCAGGGAGGAAACATCATAGTTAAGGCTGAAGAATTAAATGTCTTGAATGGGGGTGAAGTAACTGTGAGTAGTCGAGGAACTGGGAATGCAGGTCTACTGACAGTGAATGCTAACTCGATCACACTGGACACCCAAGGAAAACTCACAGGTACAACAGCATCGGGTAGGGGTGGGAATATTAGTTTACAGGCGCGGGATTTAATACTAATACGTAACCGCAGTGCGATCGCCACTACAGCTGGCAATAACGGCAATGGCGGTAATATCAGAATTGATGCCCCATTCATTATCGCCCTCCCTGGTGAAGACAGCGACATCCTTGCTAATGCCAATCAGGGTACTGGGGGTCGGATTGAAATCAACACCACTGGCATCTATGGATTAGAGAATCGCACCAAGCTGCCTCCAAATCCAAAAATAAGTGAAATCAACGCCAGTTCAGATTTTGGCCTCAACGGTACTGTAGAAATTAATACGCCGGATGTTGACCCCACCCGTGGTTTAATCAACTTACCAACCCAACTAGTTGACACTGAAGTAACCCAAGCCTGTCAAGCGGATACAGCACAAAATCAAAGCAGTTTCATCATTACTGGACGCGGTGGCTTACCGCCCAACCCTAGAACCGAACCCCTCAGCAGTGATGCTGTTCAAGTTGATTGGGTAACTCTCAAAGCAATGGCTGAAAACCACGTTATTACAAATGTTTCGACTCAGACAACTAGCCCGACGGCAGCGCTGATTGTGGAAGCCCAAGGATGGATGAGAAATGATAAAGGTGAGGTAGTACTTACGGCTGATGCATCCACAGCTACGCCTCAGAGTTCCTGGCAGACACCACCTAATTGTCGTAGCGATTTTTAGATTTTAGATTGTGGACTGGGTACAGCATAGCTCATTAGTATTAACTTAGAGCTAGGGCGCGGGCTGTGTTGCCTAAACTGAGATGAGCCTCAGCGATCGCTTTTGGTAGATTGCACTCGCTTTGCCACTGCTAAACTTTTCCCTAGCACCAACTGTGATACGTTTAAATCATCGGCAACTCGGCGGACGTTGCTAAGGTCAAGCCATAGCTACCAGGCATTACTTCAGCGATTTTAGTTGCCGTATATTTGAGTATGGACAGCAGTAATTAACTACTGTTTAATTGTAAAGCGCAGTTAGGCTTTGCAAATCTAAATTACCAATTTTGGTAGAGGTTTTCTGCATAGAACATAATCTCTTCATTTGGCAATCTGATTTTTGTCTTTTGTCGAGGATACAAGCTTTCGACCGCACCTGTATCCTGTTCAATAACTGTAGCTGCTGCTTGTAAAACTGAGTTTTTAAATAGAAATTTCATCAAAGGATTGACGACTTTGGCGTACATCAAAATAAACGTCTTAGTGATCTTTTCTGTTTCCGGGTAGAGAATATGAATTTGAGCAATATCACCAATAGGCGTTTTAGCAAAAAAAGCTGTAGTTGAAGGAAAAGCGTATTCGAGTGTGTTAGCAAGCTTTTTAGGGAAGATTCCCAAAATAGGATTTTTGAGAATTTCTCCTAGCGTGTTGTTGGCTCTCGTCAGTTCTTGTTTAACTGTGGAATAGTATCCTTTTTCTTCAAAAGAACTTACATTACAAGATGTAATTTTAAATAGTTCTTTATGAGTACCATTTTGGTGGTTATAGTCATAGTTAACCATCAGGTTACTCAAAAAATCACCCTTAATACTTTTGTCCCCAGCTACTCCAATAAACTCGTATTCATCTCCAATTTTCTGATGCAAATCTGGGATAGGCAATCTTGGCTCAAATCCGGCATAAGTCCAGATACAATCATTGCTAATAATTAGCTCTAATGGTTTGATAATTGGCTGAATGTCTTTTTTATCTCCTTGCTGTAGTCTGCCTTGTCCATCAAATTCTAGGGTATGAAAAGGGCAAGTAATAGTATCTCTTTCTTGACAAATCCAGCCGTCTGACAAGGGTGCTTGCATATGCGGACAGATGTTATCAAGGGCAAATACTTCACCTTTTTGGTTTTGCCAAATAACATAATCCTGTCCATTTAATATGATTTTATTTGGTTTATTCACTCCCAATATAGATTTGTGCGCAATTAACCAAGGCGCACCAGGTAAAATTGGTTCCATTTTCCCTCCAAAATCTTGATAATTTTTTGAAAAGTCGCTAAATGCGTTATTTTTGCTAACGCAATCTTGAAACTTAAAAGTTGTAGACAAGCTGGTATCGCCTGTTCTACATCACTTTTTGGAATGTAAATTGGGATAACTAAAGTCTTGTCTGCAATGGACGAACTAATACTACCTGGCATTTGCTCGGCTAACTTCGGCTACTGCATAGACAATTTGTATAACTAACTAAAAAATTAGTTAATGAATATTAATTTAATAAATTTCATCTTATATGTCAACTACTAACCAAGTTTTTAGTTAATATATTTTCGTTATGATGATGGAGCAATGTGGGTCGTTCAACACAGTCAAAATTCTTATCTAAAAAGCCGCGTCAAGTGCGCGATGCAGAAGCGACGAAAAAGCAGATTCTCGATGCGGCGGAAGCGGAGTTTGCCAGAAATGGACTTCAAGGGGCGCGGACAGGAGCGATCGCTAGAGGTGCAGGTGTCACTACAGCGATGATTTACTACTACTTCCAGAGCAAGGAAGGGCTATACCAAGCGGTTCTGCAACGTCCGGCGGTGGAGATGCACGAAGGGTTCGAGCAGCTAAATTTGGATCATTTGCCACCAGAGGAAGCCTTGAAACTGCTTGTCAAAGAAGCGATCGCCTATGAAGCTGCTCACCCGCACAGAGGAATGCTTTGGTTCCAAGAAGCAAACCAAAATCAGGGAAAGTATTTCAAAGAGGGGAATTGGCAAGAAAATTTTAGCTATCTGATCAAGATTTTAGAGCGGGGGATGGCGGAAGGGTGTTTCCGTCAGATCGATCCATTTTTCACCACTCTGCATATTATTGGAGTTTGTAATTTATACTTCAACGCTTACGAAAACATTAAGCATACTAGACCCGATTTGCAACTGCTAAGTCCAGAAATGATTGAGCAGCATACTCAAGCAGCAGTTAATTTTATTTTGGCTGGTGTGCAAGCAATCAAAGTTAAAAGTGGGGAATGAAGAATTATATCAAATTGGTAAAAATTCAAGTAGTCGGTCAAATTAACTCACTCCAGTGACTATTGAGCGATCGCATTCTTAGCCAATATTTATGATGAATTACGAATTCCGCCCAGTGCTACTAGCCTTTAACTTCGGATAAGCAATCCGTTTGTGATGAAATTGCTGCCAAACATCCACAAATATTTGAGCAATTTGTGACATCTCTTCCCGTTTTAGTCCTGAATCGACGAGTTGATTGTCTTGCCACTTGGCACGTAGTATATTATTCAGCATTGCTAAAGCTTGTTCGCTGGAGACATCTTTAACCGATCGCTTGTCTCCCACAGATTTAGCCGATGCTTGCAGCGATCGCAGCGCCGCTTCGCAAGAATCTGCTAACATGACAATTCCGGTTTCCCGTGACTGGGGAATTGGCCCATCGTAGCGAAAATCTGCGTCGTCTACAGTTAAACTTGGATCTGACTGAGCCATTTGCTGGGCTTGGTGATGGAAATAGGCAATCAGCATCGTACCCTGATGCTCTGGAATAAAAGCTTGAATCGCCGTAGGTAAAAGGTGTTTACGCGCCATTACCAACCCTTCAGTTACGTGCTTTTTAATAATTTCTGCACTCTTCCAAGGATCTTTAATCTCAGTATCGTGTTTATTCGGCCCCCCCATTTGATTTTCAATAAAGCCAAGAGGGTCGTGCATTTTACCAATATCATGATATAATGTTCCAGCCCTGACTAATTCAACATTGCATCCTAATTCTTTGGCAGCAGCTTCAGCAAGAGTAGCCACAAGCAGCGTATGTTGAAAAGTTCCCGGAGTTTCAGTAGCAAGTCGTTTTAATAAAGGGCGGTTAGGATTCGCCAGTTCTGCTAGGCGGATTGGGGTAACTAAATCAAAAACTTTTTCTAGATAAGGACTCAAACCCAAAGCGATAACACTCCAGCATAAGCCGGATAAAGCAAATAATCCCGCTTCTTGGAAGACAATATACCAGGTTGAACCAAATACTTGACCACTTAAGATTTTAACAAGCAGGTAAATACCGCCTTGAGTTAAAGCGATCGCAACGCCTAATAATGCCAACTCCTCACGCGATCGGAATCGTTGGGCAATGTAACTACCTAATATTCCTCCCCCAGCACCAGCTAAAAGCGCAGCCTTACTCATATCCAAGCTAATGCCTAATATCGGCCATAGCAGTCCGACAACTGTCAATCCCAAAGTGGGGCCGTAAAAGCTTCCCAACAATAAACCAAGGGCGCTCCAGGTGGTATAGGGCAATCCGATGACGATTACTCCTGGCACACTTAGAGTTAGCAATAACACCAACAGGCGATCGCGTTGTCGCAATTCGTAATCAATATGGCGTTCTACCCAGACAAAAATGCCAATAGCGATTGTAATAACGCCTCCTAACTTCACCAACTCCTGCCACTTTATCTCCCGGCGAATCAGGCGATAATGCTCCAGCACCTCAAAGTTCCATGCAGTAATTTGCGCTCCTTTTTTGACAATCACCTCACCATACCGTACCTGCACCATCACGGGTGGGACACCAGCCGCGGCCTTTTGAGCATTTTGTCTGGTTTGTTCTTCATCTTTTTGCAGATTCGGCTTGAGTACAGCTAACAACAGATTTTTGGCCAAAGTTTCAGCGGATTCTGGTACAAAGGTCTGTAATTGTAAACTCACCGCATCTTGCAAGATATTTTTTGGCAGTCCTTGTGGGATGCCTTGGGTGAGAATCCGCTCTATACTTTGATGGATTCCCATTTGGGTTTTTTCCCATTCCACATCTGATAAATCCAAAAGTAGAGATTCTTCATATACTGCTTCGCGGCTAACAGTCTCTAACTTTAAAAGTTTGGCAGTGGCTTGGATGTATCTTTCACGTGTTTGGGAAATTTCGGCAATCACTAACGACAAGCTTTTCTCAGAAGTTGTGAGGCGGTAAGATTCTAGTTCTGCTACAGCTTGAGTAAAGTCAGTGTTTTGAGAAAAATCTACTGGCTCTGTCTTTTCTAGACTCTGGGAATCAGATTTGGATGTGATGCGCGGCTGGCGTTTTTGATTAGGTGTAGCGACGGATGATGGACGGGATGAAGCGGTGGTTTGTCCGATTCCCTTCTGCTGTTGATTTTTACTATTTTCTATAGCCGATAGCAGTGCTTGCCATTCTAAATCAGGACAAGAGCGGAGGTAACGTTGGGTAGAGATAGATAAAACCACAGGATCAAAGAAAGGAAAAGCTCCAGCAACAGCGCGAATTTCATTGCCATCATCTAGAAGTTGTTGCAAATTTTCGTTGATTTTTTCATTGATTCGCGTATCAAGCATCAATATCTGTAAGGAGCTTGTACTGACGGCTTTGCGCTCGGCTTCGGTTTTTTTCTGATCTTCGATGCTAGCTGTGTAAGGCGCTGTAATCGTTTGGGGCGCGGGATGTCCTACCTTGAGTTGAGTCTGATTGTATAATTTATGCCCAATCACACCTGTGAGGGACACTACAGCGATCGCCAAAATCACCGAGTAACGCTGTTTATATGTCCAATTTAAAGCAACTACATAAATACTACTCTTAATTTTGACCGATTTTGCCTTTGACCTTAGCGCTCTTTCTTGTTTTCGGCGTTCGTTTTTCTCATTGGTTTTTGATAAAAACAGGAATACATTCTTGAGCATAGTCCTTAGAAGTTCCCTTGTATGGGTTTTATTTTTGGGACTTCTCATTAACTTTCCTTTACGGCGTAGTGTTTTGTACTGTCGCCGCCAGTGAGTCAATTGCTGGTTCAAGAACTGCAAAAATTGATGCATTTTCATTATCTCTACCTGCAATTGCCAACTTTGATAGTTCAAAAAAAGACAATCATCAGGAAAGTTTAATCTGCGGCGGCTGCAAGTCGGTGGCAGGGGCTTATTTATTGCTGATTTGCCACAATAGTTAGCTACAGAATCAGTCCAAGGGTTTACTGAAAAATTCTAGTATATGAGACTAATACGACTGTGGCGGAAGTTTGCCTAGCTTTAACCCCTGATCTGGTTAATTTAAGATTAACGCGACCGAATAACGCGAGGAGCTGCATAAACTGAAAGCAAAGCCACCTCACATCCCTCCTCTGTTAACTCTTTTGGGTTTAAGGTAAGATTATACACTCCTGACCACACCCCCACAAATGCATCGGTCAATTCTAACACTTGGGAAAAGCTAGTTAGTCCCCATACTGGAGAATTGCTCCGCAAGAGCAGAACTTGCCAATTTACGGGAATTCCGCCTGTCCCGTTATATGCTCCCGATAAAGCACCAGCAATTGCACCTGTAGCCTGTGAGCTTAGAAGCGTAGCATCTTGCACCGGAGAATTGTCATTGTAAGTAGCCTGCAAAACTGTCAAGCGAAAGTCTTCTAAGGTACTCAAAAAGCAGTAAAATGCCATAGCAATAGTGTTACTGAGCTTTTCTTCCTTAGCAAACTCAGCTTGCGCCGTTGATAATCCAGCCCCTTGCTCTAATAAATTCTGGACTCTTAATAATTTTTTTGGTATTGTTGTCGGTGTTTCTCCGATAAAAGAAATTGTTTGTGGGATAAGAGTTAGAGGGTCGAGTTTTTCAGTTAGGGCAAGAGCGATCGCATATCCTACTGCTAGCGTTCCATCCCTGACTACTGGATCAGCCTCCCAGATTTTCAGCACACGCAGCAAGTTTTGCCGGAGCTTAATTGGATTTTCGTGAAAAAAAAGTGCTACTGGTAATGTGGCAATAATTATTCTTATCGAGATGTCATCAGTTGCTACTAAATGAGGAGATTCTTCTTGCTGACGCTCTATCCAATCATCTAAATCTAATCTACCTAACGCAATCAAACTCTGGATACCCAGAACCGCCATTCTGCCTAAATCTAGGGATCTCTCAAACTGTACTTTACTGCCAGGAGCTAAACTTCCTCCCAGGAATGCTCCGAGTAAAGTTCCTTTAAAACGACTTATAGGAGAGTAACGCATAAATTATGTAGTTAAAAGTATGAAGTTAATGAAATATTACTAATTCCTAACTTTACTACCAACTACCAATTCCTAACTCTTGTACAGACGCGATTGATCGCGTCTCTCCTAACTCCTAACTCTTAAATGATCTATCAAAGCTTGTAAGCCCAATAAGTAACTTTGAAAGCCAAAACCACTTATTTGGCCGATCGCAACTGGGGCGATATACGAATGATGGCGAAATTCTTCCCGGCGGTAAATGTTACTCAGATGTACTTCCACTGTCGGCAAATTCACAGCAGCGATCGCATCTCGCAAGGCCACACTTGTATGGGTGTATGCTCCTGCATTAATCAGAATTCCCTGATGTTGCCCTAACGCAGCATGAATACTATCTACCAAAATTCCTTCATGATTTGACTGCAAAGGAAAAACTTTCGCCTGTAATTTGAATGCTTCTTCTTCTAACAGGCGGTTAATTTCAGCTAGTGTCAACGAACCATAGATTCCTGGTTCTCGCTGTCCTAGCAAATTTAAGTTTGGCCCATGCAGTGCCAGAATACTTAAAGGTTGCAACGTCGAGTTTACCACTGTGGGGTTAGTGGCGACGCCGAGAGCGATCGTTCACAGGAATCGGAATCAGTTCCGGTTCCGGTTCAGCCTCTGGCCCTAATAGGCTTTCGATTAGCCTACGAGCTAATTCCTTAAGCTTTTCCAGCACCTTTTCTATATAGTCCATGAACTGATCGCTCCTGAGATACTACCTCAATTTTTGATTAACAGGTACGCAGAAAAGACATACTTTCGCACCTCTGGCTTCCAATCGGGCTGATACACAATCCCGCATTTGGGACATAAGCCACTTCTAAAATTTAGTGTTGTGTTTTCCCTTACTTTTTAGAGTATCACACTTGAACCTACTGAACTGTATCCTATCAAGGATGGATATCAAGGGTCAAGAGTTAAAAATCGGACTTTAGATAGACTATTGAGTAGGAATTTTAGATTTTAGATTTTGGATTGAGAGAATTTTAGGGTTTATGGGTTGCCCGTTATGAGCAAAATCCATCTAAAAAACACTCCTCCGTTGCTAACGCTACGCTAGCGTAAATCTAAAATCCAAAATTGTTTGACTTACCACTAGCCTTCTGTACCCTTTTTCTTTGCAGCAGTCGTTGAGGATTTAGCAGTTGACTTAGATTTGGAAGTCGTTGATTTACTCGTTTTGCGAGTCGATTTTCCAGTCGATGCCTTAGCTGCCAACAAACTCAGCGCCGCCGCCAGGGTTATATCTTCTACCGTTTGACCTTCTGGGATACTGACATTAGTTTTACCATGCTTGATGTAAGGGCCATAGGGGCCATCGTAGATGTTAATTGTTTCCCCGTCCTCTGGATGCGTACCCAATTCGCGTAAGGCTGCCTTAGACTTGCTGTTGGTAGAACTGCGTCCCTTTTTGGGTTCAGATAGCAATTCCAATGCACGTTCTAAGCTAATTGCCAATACATTATCAGCAGCTTTCAGAGAGCGGTAGTCTTTCCCCTCCTTACCCTGGTCATGAACCACATAAGGGCCAAACCGTCCCAAACTTGCTTGAATTTTGCCACCAGTAACTGGATGAACTCCTAATGTCCGGGGTAGTGCCAACAGACCAACAGCCATTTCCAGGGTAACGGTTTCTGGAGTGACACCTTTGAGTAAGGAGGCTTGTTTCGGTTTGGGGTTTTCGTCGGTTTTGTCACCCAATTGAACATAAGGCCCGTAAGCACCAATTTTCACATAAATTGGTTCGCCAGTTTCGGGATGGCGACCTACTTGGTCAGGGCCTGTAATTTTTTGCCGCAGCAATACTTCTACCTGTTTGGGGTCGAGGTCAGCTGGTGTCAGGTCTTTGGGAATTGAAGCGGTGATAACTCCTTCACCATTTTCAACTTCAATATAAGGGCCATATTTACCAATGCGGACTTTGGCATCTAGATTCTCTAGTTCTACAGTCCTAGCTTTGGTGGCATCAATTTGACTTTCCTGTTCTTTTACCAGCGTTTCTAGTCCTTTATCTCCCAGATAGAATTTCTGCAAGTAGGGCAGCCATTTTGCTTCACCTGTGGCAATATCATCGAGAGTTTGCTCCATCTTCGAGGTAAAACTGGGATCAACAACGTCCGGGAAATATTTTTCCAGCAAGTCGGTGACGGCAAAAGCGGTGAAGGTGGGAATGAGAGCGTTAGTCACCAAATGGGCATAACCCTTGTCGATAATTGTGCCAATGATGCTGGCGTAGGTACTAGGACGACCTATACCTTCGCTTTCTAAGGTTTTCACTAAAGTTGCTTCGGTGTATCTAGCTGGCGGTTGAGTTTCGTGCCCAACAGCTTCTAACTCTGTACAATTTGGATGATCTCCCACTTTCAGATTTGGTAAAATTACCTCCTGGTCTTCCAGTGCTGCTTCTGGGTCATCTGAACCTTCGACGTAGGCGCGTAAGTAGCCGGGAAATTCAATCCGTTTGCCAGAAGAACGGAATCCAGCGTCCTCGACTTGCAATTGCACAGTAATTTGAGTTTGCCGCGAATCAGCCATTTGACAGGCGACAGTCCGCTTCCAAATCAAATCGTAAACGGCAAGTTCTCGACCGCCCAAACCAGTTTCTTGGGGGGTGCGGAAGGTGCTACCTGCTGGACGAATTGCTTCGTGTGCCTCTTGTGCGCCTTTGGATTTGGTGGTGTATTGCCGGGGTTGGGGACTGAGGTATTGTTGACCGTAGAGCTTTTCTACACAACTGCGAGCAGCTGCGATCGCTTGATCTGACAAATGTACCGAATCTGTCCGCATATAGGTAATATACCCTTGCTCGTACAAATTCTGAGCAACCCGCATCGTGTCACGAGCCGAGAGACGCAGTTTCCGGTTAGATTCTTGTTGCAACGTCGAAGTGGTGAACGGTGGCGACGGTTTACGCGTCACTGGGCGTTCTTCGATGTCGTTAACATTCCAGGTTTTCCCAGTTAGGCGTTCCTTGAGTGCTACCGCTTGTTCCTCGTTGAGCAACAAGACATTGCGACCTGCGGTAATTTCTCCGGTCGTTGCGTCAAAATCGCTGCCGTTAGCGATTTTAGTTCCTGCCAATGTTACCAACTGGGCAGCAAAAGGGGTTTTTTCCTTTGACAAACTAGCTTTTAAATCCCAGTATGTACCCTCATGGAAAGCGCGACGTTGGCGTTCCCTAGTAACTAAAAGCCTCACAGCTACAGATTGCACTCGCCCAGCAGATAATCCCCAGGCGATTTTTTTCCATAGGAGAGGAGAAAGGGTATAGCCCACCAGTCGATCTAAAATCCGCCGGGTTTCTTGGGCGCGAACCAACTGCTCATCGATATTGCGGCAATCTTTCAGAGCTTTTTTGATCGCCTCTTGGGTAATTTCGTGAAACACCATCCGCTTAGTCGGAACTTTCGGCTTCAGCAATTGGTATAAATGCCAACTAATGCTTTCACCTTCCCGGTCTTCGTCTGTTGCCAGAATCAGTTCATCTACATCTTTAAGGGCATCTTTAAGTTGGGTAACAATTTTCTTTTTGTCTTTCGGGACAACATACACCGGTTCAAAGTCGGCGTCCACATTTACCCCTAGCTGCGCCCATGATTCCCCTTTGACGGCAGCGGGAATTTCACTAGCCGACTGGGGTAGGTCACGCACATGACCCATAGATGCCTCCACCCGATAGCCTGCTGGCAGGTAGTTGCGAATGGTACGAGCTTTGGTTGGAGATTCGACGATGACGAGAGTTGACATGGAAATTTCAATAAAAAGAAGAGCTACTAAGCTAAACAGTCAAATTGAGGTAACTTTTACAAATTGTCAAGATAAATGGTCACGCTTAGGGCGGTGATTTAATCCTCACATAAACTGCCTGCTTGGGAGAAAATCCGCTGAACTTAATGCCCAGTCTGTCCCAGAGGATAAATGAGGATACGCTGGGTGTGAATTTCCAGCTATTTCAATCTTTAACTTATCTAACGCATAATTGGCGACTACAGTTTGAAAAATTTGGGGATTGGGTACTGGGAGATAAGAAAGCAGGGAGAGCAAAAGAAGAATAACTATCGATTTGACCAATGCCCAATTCCCACTTTCATATAGCTTGTGCCAAAATTAAACCAAACTTGAGAGGAAAAGCGAAGTAGCATTTATACCTATATCAGGAAAGCAAAACTATGCAACCAATTCGTCAGGGTGATGTTATTTTACTACCTGTGCAGCAGGTTGAAGGACAAAAAATACCTCACTTAACTTTGGCAAAAGGCGAATTTACGGGGCATAAGCATCGCATTACTGAGGGAAATGCTGAATTATACGAAAAACATAGCACACTCTATTTACGTGTGTTTTCAGAGTCGGCATTGCTTGACCATGAGGAGCATAAAGCTATTTCTATTCCCCAAGGTGACTGGATGGTGAAAATTCAACGGGAATACGAGCCTGAAGGTTGGCGTTATGTCGCTGATTGAAAAGTTAACACCTGAGCAAGAGGCTTTGATTCCAGTTTATCGGGAGAAGTGGAGAGCGATCGCGCTTTCAACTGAGCGAATTGATCGTGAAAAAGCTGCGGAAGTTGTCAAAGCTGCATATACAGCTATTAATAAACAAGATCCGGAAATTATTTTTTGTGAAAGTCCTTATGCTGGTTTAAAAATTATTTATCAGAAGCTACCTAATTTAAGTTTTAAAAATCTAGAATTTCTAAGTTTAAATGATAAGGTTTGCGGCTATATTACGGCAAGCTTAACTAATAAATATAGAGATTTTTCATATCAAACAAATACGCAGATTTTTAGAAAGTTAACTATTTTTGAACCAAGTTTCACTCCCAGAGAATATGTATTAGAAGATAAAGTCCATAATCAGCCTAAATTTAATATATATTTAGGAGATCGTCTCTGGCTAAATTTCCAAAGTTTGGCGAATCGTTGTTGTCATGTGGATTTTTACGTTTCTGTATTAAATTATCATTACAGTAAAAAAAGATGGGAAACTTTACAGTCTTTATCAAGGTTTTGTGGTTGGCTCTCTCCATTTGAAAAATTTTGTATAATATGCGATCGCCCTCTTCACCTGCGCTTCGACAATCAAAATCGCCTCCACGCTGAAGGTAAACCCGCCATTGAATTTACTGATGGATATAGCCTTTACTCATACCACGGCGTAACCTTGCCTGAAAAATACGGTAAAATCCACCCGCAGCAATGGCAATCTCAATGGCTTTTGACAGAGGAAAACGCCGAACTACGCCGAGTGTTAATTCAGGGTATTGGTTACGCTAGAATTTGCCAAGAATTACAAGCTATTGAATTAGATACTTGGCAAGAATACACTCTATTAAAAATTAATGCTGATGTTGATGAAGAAGCAATTTATTTATTAAAAATGACTTGCCCCAGTACAGGGTTTATTCACGCCTTGCGAGTTCCACCGAGCATGAACTCAGCGCGTGAAGCAATTAGTTGGGTAAATTGGGGTGTAGATCCAGAGACATTTGGCGTGCAAACATAATTATTTAAAGGGCTTCCCCATTTATAAATTGTTCAAGTAGATGAAAGTTTTTGATTAGTAAAAATGATTCACACGCTAACACCTGAGCAAGAGGCTTTGATTCCAATTTATCGGGAGAAGTGGAGAGCGATCGCTAAATTTTAAGGTAATGACAATCCATTCATGCTAGATGTCACATTAGCAGAAAGGGCATAGTATATTTATTAAATGCAGTAACTTGAGAGTTAATTATTCATTTTTGAGTAGTACAGTGAAGATACTACCATTTGGATAATTATCTTCAATAGTAATTGAACCAGAATGTGCGTCGATCGCCATTTTGCAGAAAGCCAATCCTAAACCAATTTGCGAAACTTCTGGTATCGAAGTTCCAATTTCATACTTCTCAAAAATGATTTGTCGTAACTCCAGACTTACTCCCGAACCAGAATCAGCGACTTGCACTTTTACACCGCCTGCTGCTAAATACTCTCCCCGTAGGGTAACTTGAGACTTGGACGGGGAGAACTTAATGGCATTGGAGAGCAAATTATCCAGCACTCGACGAAAGATAACTGCATCTATTGCAACAATGCCACCAGGTTCGGGTAGTTCGCGTATCAGAGTCAGGTTTTTTTGATTAGCGATCGCCTCAATATCTGCTAATGCTGACATACATAGCGTACAAAGGTCTACTTCTGTGTAGTTGAGAACCATTTTTCCAGATTCCAGCTTTGCCATGATCAGCAAGCTATCGATTAATGATTGCAGTTGTTGTCCAGCAACTAAAATTTGATCGACTTTGCCTTGCTGTTGTTCAGGTGACAAACTTGACAACCGTAGAATCTCTGCGCCTAAAACAATACTGGTAAGTGGATTTCGCAGATCGTGCACAATCATGTTTACCATGTCTTCTCGCAGTTTGAGCAATACTTGCATATTGTCGTACTGCTGCTTAATCCGCAACATGGAGTGAACTCTAGCTCGTAATTCTACACCATTGACTGGTTTACTAATGAAGTCATCTGCACCTGTCGCCAGACATCGAGCCAAATCTTCTTTATCGGTTAATGCTGTCACCATAATGATCGGCACTGCTTGCCATTGTGAATCAGCTTTGATGCGTCGGCAAACTTCCATCCCATCAAGATCGGGCATCATCACATCTAATAAAATCAGATCGGGCTGAAAACTATCGAGGCGATTTAGAGCTTGTTGACCACTAGGAGAGTAGTATAGCTGGTACTTTTCACCATCCAGCAGAGTTTCAACAACATCAAAGTTATCGGGTTCATCATCGATCACTAAAATAGAGGGTTGACTATCCATCGAGAATTTCCGCTACCTTCCTAAAAGTTGTTGAATTGTGGTTACAAGCTGTTTAAGTTTTATGGGTTTGGTCAAATATTCATTAGCCCCAGCGGCTAAACAAGTTTCGCGATCGCTGGGCATAGCTAATGCTGTTAGTGCAATTATGGGAATATGCGCAAATTGGCGATCGTTACGGATGCGGCGGATTGCTTCTAACCCATCCATTCCCGGCATTTGGATGTCCATCACAATTAAGTCGGGGCATTGAACTCTCACAAGGTCAATAGCTTGTTGTCCATTATTTGCCAAAATGATATGATACCCTCGACTTTCAAGATAAGCAGACATCGTATCAATATTTGGTTGATTATCTTCTGCCAGCAAAATCAAAGGATTCTCCAGAAAGACTTCTGGCACTACAATTAAATTTGGCGAGTCAGAACGGGCAGGATGTTGTAGCTTCTCTATAGTTACCTGAAGTTGAGCGCGGGTAATGGGTTTGACCAGATATTCAAATGCTCCCTGAGCCAGTCCTTTGCTATGCTCATCCATAACTGAAATGATGATTGTTGGAATATCTTTGGTTTTTGGGTTGCTCTTGAGTTGATTTAGCACCTCCCAACCCGATAGGTTCGGTAGTTGCAGATCGAGAATGATTAGAGCAGGTTGAACTCGCAGCACTTCTTCTACGGCTCCTTCACCTTGAGAATAGATGATGGGTTGCATTCCCATCTCGCGGAAGTAACGAGTAATCTGATCGGCTGCCGCCACAGAATCTTCGATAATCAAAACTTGAGCATTTTCAGCAAGTAAGGGATAGCTGGGTAATGAAGTAGTTACCTGCGTCCTGAGAACATTATTGCTGCTGGTACGGTAGGGAATGCGGACGGTAAAACAACTTCCCTTTCCAACTTCACTGCTAACTAAGACTGTTCCTCCATGTAGGGTAATAATCTTTTGTACCAGTGCCAAACCTAGACCAGTGCCACTGTACTGGCGGTTAAGGCTGCTGTCAAGCTGGATAAAAGGCTGGAACAGCTTGCTAATTTCTTCAGGGGCGATACCAATGCCGGTATCACTGATATGGAAACAGAGATTTAGAGAAGATGAGGAAGACAAGGAAGAATTTACTTCCCTTACTTCCCCTGCCCCTCTGCCCCTCTGCCCCTCTGCTCCCCTGCTCCCCTGCTCCCCTGCTCCCCTGCCCCTCTGCTCCCCTGCTCCCTTGCTCCCCTGCTCCCCTGCTCCCCTGCTCCCCTGCCCCTCCAGCCGGACTTCTAGCGTTACAGATCCCCGTTCTGGCGTAAACTTGACAGCGTTACTTAGCAGGTTGATGAGTACTTGGCGCAGGCGGCGATCGTCTACTTGGATGCTGGCAATATTGTCAGAAATATGAGTAATAAGACGAATATTTTTTTTCAAAGCCATCTGTTTGACAAAGGCAAGGCTGGTATCACATAGGCTCCTAACCGAAACATCACTTAGTTGCAGTTCCAGTTTGCCAGATTCAATTTTAGACAAGTCTAGAATGTCGTTGATTAGTTCTAGTAAATGTCTGCCACTGCGTTCAATAGTGGCGATCGCTTTTGCTTGTCTTTCATTAAGAGAACCGAATACACTTTCTTGTAAGCCTTCTGACATACCCAAAATCGCATTGAGAGGTGTTCGCAGTTCATGGCTCATGTTTGCAAGAAATTCATCTTTGAGGCGAGTGGCACGGGCAAGTTCCATATTTGCGTTAGCAAGCTGCTCATTCGTTTGCCGCAATTGTGCTTCGGCTTGTTTGCGTTCTGTGATATCTTCGTGAGATACCACTATGCCAATCACCTCTCCTACACTATTGGTCAGGGGAACTTTATTAGTTCGTAGCCAGAGTTGTTCGCCATTATCCCCTTCAAATGGCTCCTCATAGCCTAGTTTAGGTGTTTGGGTGTTCATCACCATCGCATCGTCTGCATAGTAGAGGTGTGCCAACTTTGCCCAAGGTAATTCAAAATCGGTCTTGCCGATAATTTCATCGGCTGTCAATTGAGAATCGCGAATAAATGCCGGATTGCAACCGATAAACCGCGATTGGCGGTCTTTCCAAAAAACACGTTGCGGAAATGTATCTAGTACCGTTTGCAGCATTTTGCGTGATTCTTCCAGTTCTTGCGCGGTCTGTTTGCGCTCACGGACATCAAACAGGGTGCTGCGGCTGTATAGATAGTTACCCTCAGCATCCTTGACAGCAGTAGCGCTTACCAGCACTGGCAAAATTGTGCCATCTTTACAAACTATGTCAAACTCCAAATTCTTCACCGAACCCTGCTTTTTGAAGCGAGGATAGCTTTGTGCGAAGGACAAGCGACTGGCTGGGGTGAAAAAATTTACCAGGGGTTGGCCAATCATTTCTTCACGGGTATAACCCAACCATTGCAGTTCAGTCTCGTTGACCTTAAGCAATCGACCTTCGCTGTCAAGGGAATGGTAGCCACAAGGGGCATTATTGTATAAATCTTCGACCTCATAGGCATATTTTGCCAATGCCTCTTGTGCCTGTTTGCGTTCGCTGATATCAGCAATCCGGACTAGATGCATGGTACGTCCGGCTACAGTAATCGGCTTGGCTGCAATGTTTCCCCAGAAAATTTTACCCTGAAGAGTAACATATTCAATCTCTAGGCTCCAGACACCTTTTGACTGCATATCTCTGACGATCGCATCTGTTTCGCTGGCAGTGAAGGGACGAAGTTGGAGTGTTTGCCCACTAATATCGATCAATTCAGTTTTGTCAACCGCCTCAAACAGTTCTACCGCCCGCCGATTACAATTCAAGGTGAGCAGTGTTTGCGGATCGACCAGAAAGATGGCATCGGCAGATTCGTTAAAAATTACTTCTTGCAAATCTCGATTGTGGATGAGTTCCTGTTCGGCTTGTTTGCGTTGTGTAATGTCAACATGGCAACCAATCATCCGCAAGGGATTGCCGTCTCGATCCCAGGCAATGACACGACCGGAACAAATGACCCAAACGGTAGAACCATCCTTATGTCGATATCTCACCTCATTGTAATAGGGGATTTGTCCACGACTTTGGATGTGTTGCTCAAAAAGTTGCAGAACACCTGGTAAATCCTCTGGAAAAATCAGGCGTTGCCAGCTCTCTGGTGTATTTGCCAACTCATGATCTTCATAGCCGAACATCTGCTTGAAGGTTAAACTCAAGTATTCCTGATTGCCTGGAATATCCCAGTCCCAGTAACCTGCTAGAACTACTTCGAGTATCTGCTCTAGAAGACGTAATTCAATTTGCAGCATCTGCGTGCGTCGCCGCTCCTCCTCCGAGAGCTTGCGTTCTGTGATATCCATTAGCACGCCCAGCATTTGCAGCAATTGCCCGGTTGCATCGTAAACTCCCCGTCCTTTTGCCGATACCCAATGAATGCTGCCATCTTGCCAGACAACTCGATATTCCACTGCATAATCGGTTTGTGTGGCGATCGCCTGCCTCAATTCTTGCTCAACCCATTCTCGATCCTCTGGATATAAATGATTGGCCCACTTTTCATAAGTCCAATTCACATCACTCAGATCGGAACTAAAACAGCGAATTGCGTTCTCACTAGCAAATATTTGATTGGTGATTGGGTTCAACTCCCAATAACCAATACCAGCAAAACTCAGGGTAAGCTTGAGTTTCTCTTCACTGGCTTTGAGAGCTGCTTCTGTCCGTTGGCGTTCTGCTAGTTCTGCCTGTACTTGCTCATCAGAACTTCCCTGTTGAATGGCGATCGCTATTTGCACCGCCAGTTGATCCAACAAATCTAGTTCTACTGATTGCCAATGGCGAGATGCACTACATTGGTGAGCAATTAATAATCCCCATAATCGCTCTTCGACCAAAATAGGTACTACCAAATTGGCTTTGACTTCAAATTGTTCTAGAAGTTGCAAATGACAATTCGTTAAGCCAGCTTGATAAATATCGTCGATTGCTCGTTTTTTCCCTTGGCGATAGTCACTTCCGGTTCCCTTGTAAAAGCAGGTGTCTAAAATCTGCTTTCCCAAAGCCACTGTCCAACCTGGAAGCACTGACTCTGCCACAATTGTACCGCTCATATCCGGCTGAAATTGATAGATAACTACTCTGTCTGCTTTGAGAAACTGCCGCACTTCTGTGGCTGTGGTACGCAGAATCTCTTCTAGTTTCACACACTGACGAATCCGTAAAGCGATCGCAGCAATCAGTTGCTGCTGTTCCCGACTTTGTTCTAACTGTCGAATCAAATCCATCCGTTCAACGGCCTGATGAATTGCGCCTTGAAGAACTTCAGGTGTGAGTTTCTTTTTAACCAGATAATCTTGTACACCACTTGTCATCGCACGCACAGCAATGATTTCATCCCCTTGTTCTGTCAGCACAATCACAGCAGTTTGGGTATTGCTATGGCATTCCCGAAATTGCTGAATAAACTTCAGTCCATCCCTATCGGGTAACGCAAAATCTAGTAAAACGATATCTGGTATCTCCTGTTGACACCATTTCAGTGCTAGCTTTCCCGTCTCAAACTCCAAAAAGCGGTAGGTATACAGACTGTCTTGCTCCAAAAAGCGACGATATGCTTCTCGATCTTCAGCGCAATCATCAATCAGCAGGATCGTGAGGCAAGAAGGATGACTCATAAGTTAAAAATACAAACGCGATCGCGTTTCAAAAAAATTATACCTCGATATCATCGTGTTAATAGCCTGATGTAACGCTTGGCAATAATCTAGCAGATTTCCCTAACATGATAAGGATTTAGCGCTTTTGTCCGCTTCACGAGCCGTTGTACTACATCGCCTACAACGCTATCAGATGGAGTTTATAATATTGTTTCGTTTAACGTCGTAACTCTTATATCAATTTACATTGAAGTTGCATATAATAGAGCGTCGAGTGTGAGTGAG
>NZ_JAVRCE010000019.1:99445-121129 GCF_034530915.1 Nostoc sp. DedQUE09 | reverse complement strand
GAGTACCCATTTGTTATTTCGGAGTACTCATTTGTTATTTCGGAGTACTCATTTGTTATTTCGGAGTACCCATTTGTTATTTCGGAGTACCCATTTGTTATTTCGGAGTACTCATTTGTTATTTCGGAGTACTCATTTGTTATTTCGGGGTACTCATAATGCACTCTACGAAACTACTAGAATTGAACCATAAACCTGTCAGTTCACAGATAAGGGCACTCTACTGCCGAGGCAAGGTCGGATCAAGTTATCCGGAAACTTCTCAACGTCTCCCCTCTATCAGGTTTCTGCGATGCGATCTGCTTTGCAGCAACGCTAGGCTAACGCCCCGCTTCGCTAACGCGATCGCTTTGGGCCCCTACTCATCCCTACTCAATCTTCCAATTAGGCGTATAACCAGAAGTAACTTGGCTATACATTTGCAAGACCGATGCAGAAATATGTCCTGAGAGTTTTGCGATCGCCCATAGCGCCCTTGTAAAATCATTTTCAATTGTTGAGAATTCGCAAGAGAAAAAAGTTTATGGCACATAAGTCCGGTCAAGACCCCTCGGAAATCACAGTGGCAACGGTTCATGAAGAACGAAAAGGCGCAACTTTCAGCGGTACGGTCATCCTTGGTATAGATCCTGAGGGTGGGGAAGTCGTTTTCTTTAGAGACTTTTTAATTGAAGATTATAAAGGCGAACTTACCGCAAATCTTGCAACAGATGGCGATATAACGAAAAGCATTGATTTAGGCGAACTCGATCATAAAAGCCCCAGTTTTAAGCTGCCAATTCCGCTGGGAACGGATACATTACCCTACAATACAGTCGTGTTGAGCGACAAAAAAAGCAAGAAAAAAATCCTGACGATCAATCTATAAAATTTGTAACTTAGCTCGTAGTTCAGCCAAATTCGATTGCCATCCTGTATAGATATCAAATGGCAGGGTGGTTTCATACGAAAAAAGAAAAATACATATGCCTTGATTTCTTATTTTGTAGCATGGCTTTTTACCCCTCTCCAAACCTCTCTCCGTTTCGGGGAGAGGCTTTGAAACCCAGTTTTAATTTTTCTCTGGTTGTATGAAACCACCCTGCCTGTATAGATATTAAATGGGTTCTATACATGGTAGCCCCTT
The DNA here is from genome assembly GCF_034530915.1 of Nostoc sp. DedQUE09. Taxonomy (NCBI): domain Bacteria; kingdom Bacillati; phylum Cyanobacteriota; class Cyanophyceae; order Nostocales; family Nostocaceae; genus Nostoc; species Nostoc sp. DedQUE09. The sequence continues at coordinate 120,003 of NZ_JAVRCE010000019.1, read as the reverse complement.
AGCAAGGCGAGGGGAGCGTTTGCTTTACTCAAATGCGGGATGGAGTTCTTTATTTTTGATTTATGCAAGAGGCCTAAGGAATAGTCTCGCTGGAATAGAATTGCAGTGCTATTATGTGTTATTTGTATTTTCGACAATTAAAAAATTAAGTAATTAAACGTGCAATTGGCTCTTAATTGCCTACTTTGGGGGGAAGGTTAAGGCTGACCCAGTGCGATAGGATGAGGCTGAATTAGCACATTCGCCCTGAGTTTGCGCCAATTATTTTGGCAAAAAACGATCAAAATCCCTGTTAATAAAAGGATCTCTGCTTTCTATCCATGAATTTCCCCCCCCCAGAGAAAATTCATTTGCACCGCCTCCAAATGAACCGATCAATCTAGAGCAATTCCCTAAAACCGATGCTCCCTTTCCGATTGTTGGCATCGCTGCTTCTGCTGGGGGATTAGAGGCATTTACAGAACTCATTGCTCACTTGCCCGCGGATACGGGCATGGCGTTTGTGCTAATTCAGCACTTATCTCCTGACCACAAAAGCTTGCTGTCTGAAATTCTAGGCAAAGTCACTACCATGCCAGTGCAGCAGGTGGAAGACCGAATGATGGTCGAGCCAAACGAAGTGTATGTGATTCCACCTAATACTGAGATGACGATTGTCGATGGTATGCTGCACTTGGCTTCGCGTCAGAAGATTGACGGCAGATATCTGCCGGGGGATGCGTTTTTTAAATCATTGGCAGCCGATCGCGGCACCAAAGCGATCGCCATCGTGCTATCGGGTATGGATGGAGACGGTTCTCAGGGGTTGAAAGCGATCAAAGTAGCTGGTGGGGTGACGTTTGCTCAGTGTGAAGACACGGCAAGGTTTGACAGTATGCCGAGTACTGCTGTGGCAACTGGGAACGTTGATTTTGTGCTGCCGCCAAAAGCGATCGCTAAACAAATAGCTGCCCTCAGTCGCAGCCGCTTTTTGTTATACTCAGAGCCACTGCAAGTTATAGAGAATTTCTCCGAACCAGGCGATGCGCTGACCCGAATTTTTGCCCTGCTGCGAACAACGACGGGCGTTGACTTCACCGCTTATAAGCCCAGTACGATCGATCGTCGAATGCAGCGACGGATGCTGCTCTATAAGCTAGAAACCCTAGAAGACTACGCTTTGTATATACAAGCACATCCGGCTGAAGTGCAAGCACTGTATGAAGAAATTCTGATTCACGTCACTAGTTTCTTTCGTGACCCGGAAACGTTTGAGCAGTTAAAAGCGCAGGTTTTTCCGGCGATTAGCCAAAACAAAACCGCAGCAAAACCGATTCGGGTTTGGGTGGCAGGCTGCTCAACCGGAGAAGAAGTCTACTCGATCGCCATCTGCTTGTTAGAGTTTTTTAGCGATCGCGCCACCGTGCCGCCGATTCAGATTTTTGCTACCGATATTAGCAAAGCCGCCATCGACAAAGCTAGAGCCGGCTTCTACTTAGACAGCCAAATGGAGGGCGTTTCCCTGGAGCGCCGCGATCGCTTCTTTGTGCCTTTGGAAAGCGGGGGCTATCAAATCAGCAGCGCAATTCGTGAACTGTGTGTGTTTGCTCATCACAACTTAGGCGGCGACCCGCCTTTCTCGAATCTCGATCTGATTACCTGCCGGAACGTACTGATCTATCTATCCGATTTGTTGCAAGAGCGAATCATGTCGCTGTTTCACTACAGCCTCAACCCAACGGGCTTTCTGGTCTTGGGTACTTCAGAGAGCATCAAAACTTCCTCAGAATTGTTTACTTCTGTAGATGAAGCGGCGAAGATTTATGGAAAGAAGCTGACTTCGACGCGATCGCTGTTTTCGTTTACGATTCCTCCTTTGCCCTTTGTCAGCGTCATTCATCGGGATCGCGTCACTGAAACCATCGCCAGTACGTTGGATCTGGCACGAGAAATCGATCGGCTGATTTCAAATCGCTATGCGCCTGTCTCTGTTGTTGTTAACGACCAAATGCAGATTTTGTCTGTGCGTGGAGACACCGATCACTACCTGAAACTGACCCCTGGCAGCATCGACTTAAACTTGCTGCTGATGGCGCGAGAAGGATTGGCGATGGCGCTGCGGATGGCAATTTATCAAGCTCAAACGCAAAACGTTTCGGTTCGACAAGAACGAATTGAGATTAAATCGGGTGAGCAATCCACGTTTCTCAATCTGGAAGTGATGCCGTTTCAGCCGACAACGGCAAACGCGGTTTATTTTCTAGTGATTTTTGAAGCAGTTTTACCTTTGGCTACTCCCCTCACTTCCACCCTGACTGAGCGGCGAGAGCTAGAAGACTTAGAGCGTGAAGTGATGCAGCTTAGGCAGTCGCTAGCCGCCGCAACGCAACGCGAACTTTCGGCGCAAGCCCATCTGCAAGCGGTCATTCAAGAACAGAACTATCTCAACCAAAGCCTGCGCGTAGCGAACGAAGAAATCCTGTCGAGCAACGAGGAGTTGCAAAGCACGAACGAAGAACTTCAAACGGCGAAAGAAGAAATTCAAGCCACTAACGAAGAACTTTCCACAACAAACGATGAACTTCGTAGCCGCAATCTGCAACAAAACCGAGACAATAGCGACCTGAACAACTTCATTGAGAGCATCAGTGTCCCCATTTTAATGCTGACCAATGATTTGAGAATTCGCCGCTTTACACCTGCCGCGCAGCGCTTGTTCAATTTCATTGTTGCCGATGTCGGCCGACCGTTTCACGACCTCCGCACTGATTTTGACGTTTCTCATTTAGAAGCGATGACTTTAGAGGTACTGGAGACGCTCAACACCAAAGAACAGGAGATCCAAACTCAAGCAGGCTACTGGTATGCGCTCCGCATTCGCCCTTATCGCACGACGGAAAATCAAATTGACGGGGTAACTATGGTTTTCCTCGACATCAACGCGCTCAAATCCCATGCCGAAGTGTTAGAAATTGCTCGTAACTATGCAGAAGCGATCGTCGAAACCGTGCAGATCCCGCTACTCGTGTTACACTCCGATCTGCGGGTGAACACGGTCAATAAAGCGTTCTACAAGATGTTTCAGGTTACTCAAGCTGAAACCGAGCGAGCCTTCTTGTTTGAGCTAGGCAATCAGCAGTGGAATATTCCCGAACTGCGAGCGATTCTAGAAGACGTGTTAATCAACGATCGTCAAGTTCAAAATTTTGAGGTAGAGCATTATTTTGAAGGCATTGGGCAAAAAACCATGCTGCTCAATGCCTGCAAGCTGCAACGAGACGACCAGACGGACATGATTTTGCTGGCGATTTCAGACATCACCAATCGCAAGCAGTTTGAAGTGGAGCGATCGCGGCTATTAGAACAAGAGCAAGTCGCCCGTCAGCAGGCAGAAGCCGCCAACCGAGCCAAAGATGAATTTGTCTCGAACCTCTCCCATGAACTCCGAAACCCGCTCAACGCCATGCTGGGTTGGGCAAAAATGCTTCGCACGCGCAACCTGAGTGCAGCGATGGTCACTCATGCCTTAGAAGTTATCGAGCGCAGTGCAAAATTGCAATCTCAACTGATTGAAGATATTCTCGACATTTCCCGCATCACCAGCGGTAAGCTGCTTCTCAACACCCGTCTGATTGATTTAGGCGTGGTGATTCGAGCCGCGATCGAATCTATTCAACTCTCAGCCGAAGCCAAGAACATTCAACTTGTTGCACACTTGAATCGTGCAATGGTCGTTGGGGATATCAATCGCTTACAGCAAGTCTTGTGGAATCTGCTCTCCAACGCCATCAAGTTCACGCCGTCAGGTGGACGAGTCGAAATTGTGCTTGAGTCGATCGGGACTCAGGCTCAAATTCAAGTCAGTGACACCGGACAAGGAATTAAGGCGGACTTGTTACCCCACGTTTTCGAGCGGTTTCGTCAAGGAGACTCCAGCACCACCAAGGCAAAAGCAGGGCTGGGATTGGGGCTAGCGATCGTGCGTCATCTGATCGAACTGCACGGCGGCACGGTGCAGGCGGAAAGTCTAGGTGAGGGGCAAGGCGCGACATTCACCGTTCGGCTGCCGCTACAGAATCTCACCTCAGAGGTGACATCAACGAGTGATGTAGAGCCGATGGCATTGATAGAAGCGGTCAATACTTCGGCTGAAGCTGTGCCTACTTTAACAGGATTGTGCGTTTTAGCCGTAGACGATGAAGTTGATACCTGCGATCTGTTCAGATTTGTGCTGGAAAGCTATGGGGCCCAAGTACTAACCGCCGCATCGGCTAGAGCAGCCTTATCTGCTCTTTGCGAAGACCCCAATCGATTCAATGTGCTGATTTGCGATATTGGGATGCCCGAAAACGACGGTTACTGGCTGATTCGGCAAGTGCGATCGCTCAGTGCCGAAGCGGGCGGGCAAATTCCAGCCGTTGCCCTTACTGCCTACGCAAGCGAGGCAGAACGACACAAAGCGATCGAAGCTGGCTTTCAAGTACACGTTGCTAAACCCGTTGAACCTGTTCAATTGGCATGGATCGTGGCAAATTTGGCGGGACGAGCTTAGGGATTTTTGAAGGGGGCAGGTGGCAGGGGGGGCAGGGGAGGCAGGGGGGCAGGGGGGCAGGGGAGGCAGGGGGTAGGGGGCAGCAGTTCTGATTCACGGTATCTGGAAAACCTCTCTCTAAATCTCTCTCCTAAAAGGCTAAGGTTTACACACAAGTCAAATTACCCCCCTTAATCCCCCCTTATAAAGCAGGGCTGTTTCATTCCCTAAAAGTCCTTAATTTACAAGCGTATCAGTCAAAAAAATCAGGTTGTTAACAATCCAATTCAGACAAAAACCAGGCGATCGCACTTAAATTTATCGGTTGAAGCCGTAATTTTTCGATTACCAACTTACTCAAATTTTTGGCTGATACTGTTGACAAAATCGCGATCTGAACGAATGAAACAGCCCTGCCTTATAAAGGGGGGAAAAAGAAATCTAGTTCCCTCCCCTTTACAAGGGGAGGGTTAGGGTGGGGTAATTCGAGGACTGGTAGTGATTCGATAACTTGTGTGTACACCGTAGCCTAAAAGGAGAGAGACTTTGAATTTTCCCCCTTCCCGCCACGGGTTGGGGGTTAGGGGTTAGGGGGTTAGGTCAATCGTTGGCTTTTCCACATATAGCCGTAGCCACATAGGTTAGGACATTTTGAAAACCTCAAGGCTAGGAATAGTAATACTTTTACCTCCAGCCTCCAGCCTCCAGCCTTCTGCCTCCTGCTATAACGTGAAAAGTCAGGGCAGCAGTTCTCTACGAGATGCTGCGCTCTACCTCTTAACCAAGTCGGCGATCGCCTCAACCAGCTTTACTGGCTCGATTGGCTTCGGAATATGACCTTGAAAACCTGCTTCTATAGCCTTTTGATAGTTAATTTCTCCAGCATAAGCTGTTAGGGCGATCGCTGGAATCTTCCCGCCCTGTTGGTACGGCAAGGTTCTCAGCTGGCGCAGCAACATATAGCCATCCATTTCTGGCATCCCAATATCGCTGAGTAGCACGTCTGCTCTGTACTTGCTTAAAGTGGCGAGGGCTTCAAAGGCTGAGGTTACAGTTGTTACATTCGCCCCATACATCTCTAGCATGAAAGCAATAAACTCGCGTGTATCTGCATTATCATCTACCAGCAAAACTTTGATGTCATGCAAATTTAAAGATGGCTCAGACGGTTTACTGTCCGCGTTCATCTGGGGTAGAGTTGACATGAGCGGAAGTTTCACAGTAAAGGTTGCCCCCTGACCTTCACCTGGACTTTCTACCTGAACAGTTCCGCCATGCAATTCGACTAAGTGACGAGCGATCGCTAACCCTAACCCCAGTCCACCAAACTTTCTGGTTGTAGCACCATCTGCTTGGCGGAAGTATTCAAATACATAGGGGAGGAAGTTAGGGTGAATTCCTTGACCTGTATCGATAACAGTGACTTCGGCAAAAGAGTTAACTTGTTTAAGATGAATATCCACTCGTCCCCCGATGTCAGTAAACTTAATCGCGTTCGAGACGAGATTCCAAATCACTTGCTGTAATCGGTTCGGATCGCCCAAAACTTTCCCGACATTTGGTTCAAGCCTTACCTGAATTTGAATCGACTTGCTTTCAGCCGCCAGCTGCACAGTTTCCATTGCAGCTTGAATGATCGAGACTAAATTGACTGGGTAAACATTCAGGCTAAGTTTGCCTTGCAGAATTCGGGAAACATCCAGCAAGTCTTCAATCAATTCGGACTGCAACTTGGCATTGCGTTCGATCGCACTCAGGGCATAAGCAGTCTTAGCTTCGTCAAGTTTACAGGTTTGGAGCAGCTTAGACCAACCCAGAATCGGATTAAGGGGCGATCGCAATTCATGGGATAATACTGCCAAAAACTCATCTTTAATCCGGTTAGCTTGTTGCAATTGTTGAGCTTGTTGCTGGATTGAAGCCAGTAAATTTGCCCGCTCAATAGCGATCGCCATCTGCTCACAGGTCGATTGCAGCAGATCAATTTCTTCGGGAGTAAAACAGGTGCGGGTGCGGCTGGCAAAGGAGAGCGTCCCCAGTAAGCGTCCCTGCACAATCAACGGTTGTCCAGCAAAAGCCGTGATGCCAATTGAGTTGACAGGCTGCGCGTTGGGATGGGTAGAGATTTGCGATCTATCAAAGACAATTTGCTGCCGCTCTTGTGCCACCAGTCCGCAAAGATATTCACCAATTTCAATCCATTCCAGCGACTGAGCCATTGCCTCAGAGATCCCTCCATAGTTGCTCAGATGCAGCATTTGCTGGTTGTCTTTTACCTCAACCATGTAGTTGTAGTAATAATGTAACTCTAGCTGGGCTGAGAGCTTGTTAAATAAGTTATTCATCAACTGCATGGGATGTTCCGTGGCCAGTAAATCGCTGGTCGTTTCATACAGCAGATGCAGCCGTTCCTCTGCTCGTTTGCGTTCGGTGATGTCGAGTGCAGTTCCCAGGAACCTTACAGCTTGCTTGGATACCCCCTCTCCCTCAAATTGCACTTGCCCATTAGCGAATATCCACCGCTCAGTTCCATCGTTCCACACGATCCGATAGTCAATTTCATAAGTACCCGATGACATCGGGTCGAGCGCATTGCTGATGGTGTTAGCTACACGCTCCCGGTCATCTGGGTGGATGCGCTCTATCACCATCGCCAGAGGGATAATCGCGGTGTCATCCGGTTCGCCCCAAATCTCGCGCATTCGCTTGTCCAACTCCACAAGGTTTGTACTGGGGTCATAATGCCAAGTTCCAAGGCGACTGATGTTAACGGCAAGCCGGGCGCGTTCCTCACTCTGGTGTAGAGCTTTTTCAGTTTGTTTACGCTCGCTAATATCCTCTATTAAGCCGTCAATAATGGTTGTACCATCTACTTGGGTAAAAGTTGTACTAATTCGCACCCAAATGAAAGTACCATTGGCTCGTCGCAATTGCATCTCGCGATCGCGGATTTCGCTATTTTGCTTTAATTGGTTGAGAACTTGGGCATAGTCCAATGGTTGGAAATAAGCCTCAAGGGTTTGACTTGCTGGAATTTCAGTTAGAGAATCTAAACCCAACAGCCGCAAAAATGCGGGATTACCTTCGAGTAAAGTACCATCTGCTGTTAAGCGATAAATTCCCACATTTAAATTATTCAGCAAAGTTTGAAGGCGTGATTCTAGCCTGACTGCTTTACGTTGAGCTTCAGTCCGCTCTATTGCTCGGCGGACTGCTACGGGCAATCGAACATAGTGCTTAGGAGACTTGATAATGTAATCTTCCAACCCCGATTTCATCGCCTCAACGGCGACTTCCTGGGTGCCACTACCAGTAAACATTATTATTGGGCAATCGGGATAACGGTTTTTAATTGCCCGGATCACCTTTAAGCCATCACTCCAGCGTAATTGATAATCAGTTATTACTAAATCAAACTGTCCTGTTTCTAATGCTTGTTCCAAGTCTTTTGCTTGAGCAATTTCGTGAAACTGGAGGTCAAAAAATTCTTGCTCTAGTACATGAATCGCCAGTAGGCGATCATTCAAATTATCATCAATTAAAAGAATGCGTAACATTGAACTACATTACATTTATGTAAGGGTGACAGTGAAAAGAATGCCCAAAAAATGTTTAAACAGTTCCAAATTGGGGTCTTTCGTTAAAAATAATCCAGTGGAGATTAAGGGTTATAACAATTTCTACTAATTCATTAAAAATAACTGGCTTAACTATGTAAGCATTGACACCTATGTCATAGATATGATTAATGTCGGCATACTCTCTTGATGAGGTGAGAACTACAACAGGTAAGCGCTTGAGTTCTGGTTGCTGCCGTAACCACATCAAAACCTCAGCCCCGGATCTGCGGGGGAGTTTCAGATCGAGCAAGATTAGTACAGGCAAGGGATAACGAGTGCGATCGCCATAAGGTTCCTCCCCAGACAAATACAACACTGCTGCATCGCCATCATTTACCACCTGAAGTGGATTGACAATATTAGCCTTGCGGAGCGCGCGTTGCAGCAGCAGCACATCTTTGTGATTATCCTCTACAAGTAAAATAGTTTCTTGCTCTTTACTCATGAAATTTCCGTCTTTAAGGCAGGGGGCAGGAGGTCACTGAGTTTAGCCTGAGCGGCGTCGAAGGGCGTAGTCGAAGTGGGGCAGGGGGCAGGGGAAAGAAAGTTTTTCATAACTTACTGTGTGCCACAGGGTAAGGATTTTACACCAAATATTTAAGAGCGTAGAAAGAATTTTATGTTTGCCCGGAATCAAGGCGATTGAAAGATTTTAAGGATTTATATCTATAACTATAGGTAAATCTATCCAAAATCGGCTTCCCTGTCCAGGTTGGGATTCTACACCAACTTGCCCACCCATACGTTCGACTCCTTTGCGGACAATTGCTAAACCGATACCACTACCAGGATAAACTTCATAGCTGTGTAGGCGCTCAAAAGGATTGAAAATGCGTTTTTGGTGTGTTTTCTTAATACCAATGCCGTTGTCTTGCACCCATAAGCGAACCAATTTATTACGTTTCTCAGTCCATATCCGTAACTGAGGTTGAACTCCCGGTGCAACAAATTTGATCGCATTGGTTAGTAAATTGGTAACTACTTGAATCACAATAGTAGGGTTTCCCGTAACTTCAGCTAAAGGCTGTTCAACTTGCACTCTCGCCTGTTGCTGCGTTATTTCTAGTTCTAGCTGTCTCAGTATTTGTATCATCAATAAAGATAAATTAATAGGTTGTAATGGCATTTCAGTCCGGCTGAGGCGACTGTATTCAAGCAAATCTTGAACAAGCTTGTCTGCTTGCTGTGTACTTGCAATAATGCGCTGCAAATAGTCTTGTTGGTTCTCTAGGTTAGATTCCCTATCCTGGTTTTCTAGAAGGATTGAACCAAACATTTGGATAGCACGTAATGGTTCTCGCAAATCGTGAGAAATTGAATAAGTAAATGCTTCTAAATCTTGATTAACCACTGCTAAATCTCGATTTGCTGCTTTTAATTCAGCAGTACGCTCGCTGACTCGCTCCTCTAAAGTCTGGTTGAGTTGCTGAATTTCAATTTCAGCTTGTTTTCGAGATGTAATATCTTCAATTAAGCCATCTAGTACCTGTTCTCCCTCAACGATATTCAGGGCTATGCTTAATCCTACCCAGATCGGTCTTCCATCTGCTCGTTGTAATTCAATCTCTTCCTCTTGAGGTGGCGGCAGTTCTTGTAGTATTGAGTAGTATTCACTGATATTCAATAGATTCATCGCTGAGGCTTGGGATAATGAATCCAGCCTCAACAATTCCAGAAACGCTGGGTTACACTCAATGAAATTTCCATCTGGATAAGTACGAAATATACCTACTTTTAATTGGTTGAGCAAACCTTGGAGACGGATTTCAAGTAAGGTGGCTCGTCGTTTGATTTCTGCTCGTTCTAGTACAACTCGCACAGCAGCTGGTATGCGAATGTAGCGGTTGGGTAATTTGAGGACATAATCATCTAGCCCAGACTTCATTGCCTCTACCGCAATTTCTTCACTACCTGTGTTAGTAAACATAATCACTGGGCAGTTTGGATACTGTTGCTTAATTGTATATAAAACTTCTAGTCCAGTAGTCCAGCCCAGTTGATAGTCGGTAATGACCAAATCGAATTCACCTGCTGCTACTGCACTAGCAAAGCCAGAGGCTTCCCGAATTTCTTGAGGTTGAAATTGCGGAAATTCTCGCCTGAGTTCTCGGATCGTTAAGGCGCGATCGCCTGGATTATCATCAATTATCAGAATGCGGAGTACTTGCGTCATTCGTATCATTGCTATGAAGAACGGCTTTTGGCAGGGCAATCCAAAAGCGACTACCAGTACCTAATTGCGATTCTACTCCGGCTCGACCGTTCATTCGCTCTAATCCTTTGCGGACGATCGCTAAACCAATGCCAGTACCTGGATAGATTTCAACGCCATGCAGTCGTTCAAAAACCCGAAAAATCCGCTCTTGATGTTCTAACGCAATACCGATGCCGTTGTCCACAATCGATAATTGGATTGAATCTTGCTGTTCCTCTGCATAGATTTGTACTTTTGGTTGTATTCCAGGCTGCACAAATTTCATCGCATTGCTGAGTAAATTGGTTACTATCTGGACAAGGGTAGAGCGATGAGCCATCACTAGCGGCAAGGGTTTTGCCACCGTAACTTGTGCAAGCTGTTCCTGCACTTGTTTGCTGAGTTGTTTTAAAGCTTCTTCGACAACACTAGTTAAATCAACTTTTTGTATTTGAATTTGGGCACGGCTGAGGCGGCTATATGCTAAAAGTTCGGAAATTAGGGTGTCCATTTGGACTGCACCCTCTGTAATATATTGAATGTATTCTTGCCCAACCGAGTCTAGTTTGTCTGTATAATCTTCTTGCAATGCCTGAGCAAAGCCTTGCATAGTACGTAAAGGTGCCCGTAAATCGTGCGATATCGTGTAAGTAAAGGCTTCTAGCTCTTGATTTGTTTCTTGCAACTGTGCAGTACGCAGGGCAACACGCTGTTCTAGTTCCAAAGCGTAATTTTGAAGTTGTTCGCGTAGCAGAGATTGTTGGATAGCGATCGCTAACTGAGCCGCCACCTCTACCACAACATCTTGTGCTTGAGCATCAAAAACGGCTGTCTGAGTCGCCGCCAAGTTAAGTTCTCCTAGCAGCGTTTCTTCAACTAACATTGGAATCCGCAAACAACAACGCATTCCTGCCGAATGCAATTGTGCTAAAATAGGTGGGTAAAGCTTAACATTTGTCAAGTCTTTAACATAACTAAGGTTTTGTCGTAAGCTTTGCTCAGGCGCAAAGTCTGATACTGCCATCTTTGTACCTTCAAGCGGTTGTAATTCTTTAGTGCTGCTGCCTGCCACAATCTCAGCTGTGCCTGCCTCAAAATTAAACAAGGCAACGAATGCTTGCTCATAGGGTACTAACTGACGCATTCGTGTTAGCGCAGTTCGGACTAGAGATTTGATCGACTCAGCAGCTAAAATTGCTCGGTCAATACTATGTAAAGCGGCAAGCCTTTGGGCAGAAAGCTGAACATTTTCAGTTTGTACTTGCGCAGTTTTGAGAGCATTCTCGTAATTGTCAGACACATGGGCAATTTGCCGCCGAATATAAAAGGCAAGGACGCCACCAGCAGCAAGCGACAGGATTATGCTAGTAAAGATGACTCGCCCAGTATTCTGTTGGACTTTTTGGTTGCGCTGAGACCGTAGCTGTTCTTCAGTAGCAATAAAATCACTAATTTGATTTCGCATTACGTCCATGCGCTGTTTGCGAGCCTCAATTGCTGATAGGGGCTCAGTTTCACCTCTTTGTTTGCGAGCGATCGCTTGGGAAATAGATTTCTTCCAGCCTGTTTGCTCTGCCTTGATTTGCCTTAAGCGTTGACTTTGTTGGGGATTATCTGAAACTAAATCACCCAACTTATCAAAAGTAGTATAAATGGTAGAGTTAGCTTGCTGATAAGGTTCAAGAAATTCTGGCTTACTTGTGATCTGGTATCCACGTACTCCTGTCTCCAGATCCAGTAATAGTTTTTGTAAGCCATTTGCTCTGGCAATTACTTGGTCAGTGTGCTCAACCCAGTGCATAGCCCTGAGCAGGCGGTTAATTTGCCAGATTGAAACTCCTGACAATGACAATAACAGAATAATTGGCAGAGCGATCGCGCCGATCAGCCTACGTTTGAATGCAACTTGAGTAATTTGCAGCATTTACTTATGCTATAGCAGCACTTGTACAGTAAACGACACTATCTTGAAAATAACTTTGTTTACGTAGCTGCTTTGAACACGAACTTCAGAACTGTCTAGGGGAGAACACCAACTTCTGTTGTTATTAGACCTCTTGCAAAAGTGCTTTTTGCACTCTTAGGGTAAAGGTTAAAGGTTAAAGGGGAAAGGGAAAATAACAAACCTTTCCCCCTTTTCCCCAGAGGGAACCCCACCTTCCCCTTTTCCTGACAAATGCTAAGAAGTCTATTGTTTTTCCTCACATTTCTAGCTTCCGGCCAACCATATACCACAAACCCACGGCATAACGGATGTAATTGAGTTCTGTAAAACCTGCTTTTGCAAACTCGTACTCGAAGTTGAAATGGATAAAGTCATCCAACCACGGTTCTTGAAAAGAAGCACTGAGGGCGTATTCACCCCGATAGGTGTCAGCATATAGCACCCAACCTCCGGGTTTGGTGATCCGGTACATCTCCTTCAGAATTTTAGGCGTCCACTCTTTAGGTGTCTCGTGAAAGAGTAGTGATGATGTGACAAGATCGAAGGAGTTGTCAGGGTAGCCAGTGTTACGGGCGTCCACCTGCTCGAAGGATGCCTGCTCACTTAATCCAGCCTTGTTAAATTTGTGCTGACTAATCACCAGCATATAAGGTGAAACATCAGTAATGCGAAAGGTGGCCTGTGGAAACCGCTGTGCCAGTGCCAGCGCTCCACCAGCCGTACCTGCACCAAGCTCTAGCACCGTCTCAATTTGAGCGTCTTCAGGAATTAGTTCAGCCATTGTCTCGCGCAACTGCTGGCAACTAACATTGTGGCTGAGGGGAATAATGGCATCCATCGCAGCATCCCAGGCTAAACACGACTGAGGGTTAGTGTAGGAATCTGTTGACCCATGAATGGGAGCGTGGATATAGTCAGGGTAATATTCATGCTCAGTATGGTAGCTTTTGAGTTCCTCTTCCCAATTAATTGAGGCATATTCCTGCATTACTGAGGGCATCGCTGCGGTGATGCGTTGAATTACCTCGGTTCGATACGCTTGTTTTTTTTCTGCGTTCCATCTCGGCATAATCATCTCCTACTTACACTCGTTACTGGTGTTCCTAGATTCCAATCTGGGAACGAGAAATAAACTGCAAATACAATAGAGCAATACTTCGGACAGTTTTTAATTGAGACAATAAACCTCTTGCAAAAGTCACTTTTGCACTCTCGTGGGTAAAGGGGAAAGGTTAAAGGTTAAAGGTTTTTTGTTATTCCTTTCCCCCTTACCCTTTACCCTTTTCCCGACAAATGCCAAGAAGTCTAATTCACAACAAAGCTATCGCTCCATTAGGGTGCTGGTTAAAACAAACAAGCACCGGAACGATAGCTATATGTAAATTGTACAGAGTCTGCTAGAAAAAATAGGCGGTTTGGGCAAACCACAGATGAAGGAGTTAACAAAAGAATATTGTCATCCTAGTAATTTGCCAAGGAAACTTGGCTATTTATTGGGCAAGGGGGAAAGGGAAAAGATGTTTACTCCTTTAACCTTTAACCTTTCCCCTTTTCCCAGCCCTCACCTAACAATTTGGGGTTGGCAGACTACTAGTAATGTACCAACGTGCCAAGACAGTTTACTATATACAAGCCATCAGGGATTGAATGACTAAGTTTGTAAGCCACTTTAACTAACGATTGAACGGTGCTACTAGTGTAAAAGTGGCATCGTTTAAAAACAAGCTAGCACTGGTATACGGGTCAATATATAGCTTGAAGTTTCTGTGACGTATATAGTAAGTAGGAAAATTATATGACTGAAAAGAAACATTTGTTAAACTTGCTAAACCTGGTTTTATACAAAACGTTGCATCAGCTTTTAACTGTGCAGTATTGTCATTGCGATCTAATCTAATTTGAAAATTTTGATGTCTTAAGTAGTATCCTGGCAAATTTGAGGATTCAAATGAAACACAGTTAGAAGACGCTAGCCCTGACCTTACTCTAAAACTTGCGTCTCCTCTGTCTAGAGAACTTGAAATGGGGCTAACTTCGCCAAGGAAATTGCGATGACGAATATAGTAGCTACGAAGATTAAATGCTCGTATTGAGACAGATGGTTCAACAGGAGTTGACTCTGCGATCGCAGGATTAATTGATGTAGAAATAGATATAGGAAGCGCTGATAAGGTTAGCGCTAGTGCAAAGAGGTTATTTTTCATGGCTACAATCTTTTTAGATGACCATTGAACAAAACAATGCTCTTACTTAAGAAGTATAGTATTAATTATAAAAATGCTAAAAATTAGTTAGAAATATTCACATAACTCGTCTTAAGCTTAAAGCTTCGTGCGATGAAAATACTCTTATTAATTGCTGCATTAATACTGAGCTAATGAGACTCTAAAAAAACAAATGTTACGTAAAATTATGTTTATATGAAAGTTAAAGATTGAACCAAGTATGAGGGCTGAATGTTACTAAAATAGGCATTTCAGCTTTTGTTAATGCCATTGGCATCAACGCGCTAGGGGTGCAAGACCTTGCGCCCCTACGACAAGTATGGTTCAAATACATGAAAACTACTGTAAATTAACTCTCATGCCCATTAGTCTGCCTAAGTAATGGGGATTGTGACATTCCCTAATATCTTGGAGCGGCAGATGTAAATAAAGCTAATACCAATTTGGGAAAAGAACACAACAGATACCTGAGTAGGGGTGCGCAGCTACCTGTATGCCCCTACAAGTAATCCATCTGTCGCAAAGATTAATTAAATTGGTATAACTGTTTAAATTTAAGTAAATACTGAAAAAAATCTGAAAAATTCCGCTAAAGTCTTATTTAAAACAAACTTTATTCTTTCTACAAATGAATATAGAAGAAGCATTAGTAATTTTAGATACATTCCTTGAACATGGCTTAAGTGATGTTCAAGAAATAGTATTTCGTAAAGCTTGGGAAGGGCAAACTTATCCAGATATCGCCGAAAGCTGTGGTTATGATGCCAATTATATAAAAGATGTTGGTTCCAAGTTATGGAAGCTACTTTCACAGGCTTTCGGGGAAGAGGTGACAAAAAGTAATTTTCGCTCAGTATTGAGACGGCGAAGCCTTGGGCGGGCTTTGCCTACGCAAAATAGCGTTTTGTCGGAAAAACTACAACCTGTGCCAGCAGTCTTGAGACAGTCTCAGCCAGCAAGCAGAACCAAAGATGGAATATCAGGGTCTTCTTTAACAATCGAAAAGCAAGACGAGAGAAAAACCCCAGTCCCTAATCCCGACTTCTTAGAAAATCCTGGTGGCTCAGTGCCGCTCAATTCCTTTTTTTACATAGAGCGTCCGCCAATTGAAGAACGCACATATACCGAAATCAACAAACCTGGAAGTCTAATCAGAATCAAAGCCCCCAGCAAAATGGGAAAAACATCCCTAATGCACAGAATTCTTACTCATGCCAAACAGACTGGGGTACACACCGTACAGATCGGTTTACAAAGAGCAGATAGTCAAGTTTTCACTAGCTTAGACAAATTCTTACGCTGGTTTTGTGCGAATATCAGCCGACAGTTGAACCTAGAGATCAGACTGGATGATTATTGGGATGAGGATATTGGCAGCAAAGTTAGCTGCACATTGTATTTACAAGAGTATGTGCTAGAAAAAATCGACGCTCCGGTAGTCTTAGCTTTGGATGAAGTGAATCAAATTTTCGAGTATCCAGAAATCTCTAGGGATTTTCTCCCACTACTGCGTTCTTGGTATGAAGATGCTTCCGAATTAGAAATTTGGCAAAAACTCCGATTAGTAGTAGTTCATGCCACTGAAGCTTATATGCCATTAGATATTAATCAATCCCCTTTCAATGTGGGATTACCGATTAAGTTACCAGAATTTAGTTTAGAGCAGATGCAGGATTTGGCAGTGCGTCATGGACTCGATTGGGCCAAAGGTGAGAAAGGTTTGGAAAAGCTGGCTCCTCTACGAGCAATGATTGGTGGTCATCCTTATTTAGCTCGTCTGGCTTTTTATAACCTGGGAAATCAAGCAGTAACCCTAGAGGAGCTATTACAAGAGGCTCCGACAATTGCCGGCATCTACAGCAACTATTTACGGCATCATCTAGCAAATCTTCAAGAACATCCCGAACTGGCGATCGCACTCAAACGGGTAGTTACCTCTCCCACAAGTGTGCAACTAGAAGCGATCGCTGCTTATAAATTAGAAAGTATGGGTTTGGTAAAACTTGAAGGAAATCAGGCAATGCCTAGCTGTGATTTGTATCAGCTATATTTCCAAGAGCAATTAACCTAAATGCTATGAATAAGTACGAATATCAAATTGGCGGTAGTCTCAAAGTCGATGCTCCTAGCTATGTAGAACGGCAGGCTGACTTTGAACTTTATAATGCTTTAATTCAAGGTGAATTTTGTTATGTATTTAGTTCCCGACAAATGGGTAAATCTAGTTTGCGGTTACAAACGAGACATCGATTAGAACAAGCTGGCTATAGTTGTGCTTCTATCGATATGACTCGGATCGGTAATGGCAATATTACTCCTGCTCAGTGGTATAAGGGCATAGTGGTTGACTTATTAAGGAGCTTTAATCTCTTTAGCAAAGTTAATATAAAATCCTGGTGGTCAGAGCGTGAAGATTTACCTGCATTACAACGATTGAGCCAATTTGTGGAAGACATTTTGTTAGTTGAACTAAAAACTGAAAAAATATTTATTTTTATTGATGAAATTGATAGTGTTTTAGGCTTGAATTTCCCGGTAGTAGATTTTTTTACTTTAATTCGCTCATGCTACAATCAACGAGCCGAAAATCCACAATATAACCGTCTAACTTGGGCATTATTCGGAGTCGCAACGCCTTCAGATTTGATTGCCGATCGCAACTGTACGCCATTTAATATTGGTAAATCTATTGAATTGCACGGTTTTAATTTATCGGAAGTTCAGCCATTAGCCGCAGGTTTAGAAAGTAAAGTAGCTAATCCAATGGCAGTTCTCAAAGAAATTTTGGCTTGGACAAATGGTCAGCCATTTCTGACTCAAAAACTATGTCAAATAGTGGTGCAAGAAAGAAACTCTGGAAGCAAAGATGTTCAGGAACACAGAAGCATAGAAGTTGACGAGCGTTATAAATTGGATAATCATTTACCGATTATTAATCAACATTTGATAAATTTTTATTATCAATTTCCTTTGTTAATTTTAGAAAAACTAGTGCAAACCCATATTATAGAGAAATGGGAAGCAAAAGACGATCCAGAGCATTTGAAAACAATCCGCGATCGCCTGCTGATCAATGAACAGCGTGCTGGAGGTTTACTAGGATTGTACCAGCAAATTTTACAAGGTATTCAGATAGCTAGTGATGATGGAGAAGAACAAATAGAACTGCTGTTATCGGGGTTAGTAACCAAGCACCAAGGGCAATTAATAGTAAAGAACCGGATTTATGAAGAAGTTTTTAACCAAGCTTGGGTAGAAAAACAATTAGCAAAATTACGGCCATATTCCCAAGCATTCAACGCTTGGATAGCCTCAGAGCATCGTGATAATTCCCGACTATTACGCGGGACAGCTTTACATGAAGCTTTAGCTTGGTCGCAAGGCAAAAGCTTGAGTGATTTAGATTATCAGTTTTTAGCAGCTAGCCAAGAATGCGATCGCCGAGAAGTTGAGACGTGGTTAGAAGCAGAACGAACTAAAGAAGTTAAAGCTCGACTAGTTCAAGAGCAAAAAGCAGCTAGATTTCAAAGATTATTTTTTATAGGCGCATTCGGTTGGGCATTGATAGTTGTTTTAGGACTGGGAATGGTGACTTTTGAGTATAAAAAGCACTGTTCAGTGACCTCAAAGCAATTACTAGATCAACCTTGAACCGAACGCAAAATTATGCTGCATCAAATATGTATGCGCTTGAAAAAATTTTTCAGCACGACCTCTTGACTCTCCAGCTAACTGGAGCAAATTCCCCAATTTAGGGGCAGCCGCTATATTACTCTTGAACGTGCTCAAACAGTATTTTGAGATATTTATCTAAAGATTTAGCAGGTGTTTCTTTCCGCCACACGGCAGCCGATCGGGCGTAGTGTATTGGATGATGGAGTGGTATAAACACAACTTGGGGATGAGGCAGTGCTTCCGCTTCGTTCGGCATGATAGCTACCCCTTGCCCTGCTGCAACTAAAGCAATCATTGAGGCATGGCTATCGGCAAAGATGTGCAGATTTGGTGTGAAGCCAGCGCGGTGGCAAGTGTCGCAGATACGATCGTTCCGCCCAGGAAACTTTTCTTCAGACATCCCGATAAATTTTTCAGATGCAAGTTCAGCTAGATTAATTGAGGTTCGATGTGCAAGCGAATGTCTATCCGGTAACAGAGCAGCAACAGGAACTTTCTTGATACATTTGACTGTAAACTCTTCTTCTAACTCATCGGGCGGATTGCCCATAAAAGCAATATCAATCGCACCATTTCGCAATGCTCTAACTTGCTCGCTAGGCGGCATTTCTTGCAAACGCACGGCAACTTCAGGATAGGCATGTCCAAAACTGTAGAGGGTTTGACCAAGAAAAGTCTGGAGGATGGTTGGGATGTAGCCGACAACTAAAGGCTCATCTGTATTACTGTAATGAGTCTTGATAGTTTGCACAGCCACATGACTACGATTCAAAATATCTTTTGCTTGTTCAAGAAAGAATTTCCCTGCTTCTGTAAGTGTCAATCCATCAGATTGTCTGAGAAACAGCACAACACTCAGTTCATCTTCCAGGTTTTTGATTTGACGGCTTAACGCAGGCTGGGAAATATATAGCCGAACGGCAGCACGACTAAAGTTGAGTTCTTCTGCAACGGTGACAAAATATTTCAGATGCCGTAATTCCATAAATTGTATTGGGTATACCTAAATGTTATAGTTAACATAATTATAAAGCCTTAGTGTTTAATTGACTTTTAACACTTTATATATATAAAAAATTATTTTCTCAATTGCTAAAATACGGATTTTTGTAAGATACAAAATATTTTAAAAGTAGAACGGTGTAAAAAAACAAAACTATGTAAATAAAAACAAAATAGACTCAAACTCCTTTTCATATTGCTTTCTAGGCGATGGTTTTAACCTTAATTTAAGGATAAATATTCTGAAAAATATAGTTAAGAACAAAATCAATCAAGAGTTTTATCGGATATTTTTTTAAAATTTGATTTACTTCTTTATGAAAACTTCATATATAATTTTTCTCTGGTAACGATATATTATTAAAGTCTTTCTTAGAAAGCCAATAGTAAGACTAAAAGGTTGTTTCCAAATTCATTAGCGATGTATTGAATACTTTTATATCTCCCTCAATCCACGTTCCTTGCTACAAATTAGAAAACCTAACAAACACAATGAGTCCCTTTTAAAAGAGGCAATTTGAGAGGTTTAGTCGTTAAAAAAGGGGGGCTAGTGGAGGATAAAGAAGTGTCTAAAATCAGAGCTTACAACTTTTCAAACATCCTTGAAAAGAACATATTTGTGCTTGTTCTATAGGTCTTGCACATTTGTTCTGAAACTTTAACTTTTCAAAGATAAAGCGATTACAACAATAGAGAGTTTGACTCATGCTAGATATAACAGGTGATACGTCTTCTGCTTTAAGAACTAATAACTTCGTTGTAAATAGTCTTTCAGACGTAGTTAATTCCCATGATGGTCTGACAAGTCTGCGGGAAGCAGTTATCGCTGCTAACGCTTTGAGTGGAAGCAACACGATCAAGTTTGATTTGGCAGAAGGTTCAACAATCGAATTGACCCAGCAGCTAGATATTCTGGACGACTTAGTTATCAAGGGATTGGGAGTACAAAATTTAACCATCAGCGGCGATTCAGCTTTCAATAATCTGTTCATTAACAGCGCAAATGTTGCGATCGACGGCTTGACCTTCGCTGATGGTAAGAACAGCATTAGTGTGGGTAGTGGTGTTAACCTAACGGTCACAGACAGCCTTTTTTGCAACAACGCAGAGGATGGTATTAATATCAGCGGCAGCAGTAACACTGTTACAGTTAAGAATTCGTCTTTGAGCAACAATACTGATGACGGTATTGACGTGAATGCTACTGACAACACCCTGAAGGTTTTCGGCTCAAGCATCGCTAACAATGGCGCTAATGGTATTGAAATTGATGCTACTAAGAGTACCCTGACAGTCAGTGGTAGCAGCTTGACTGGCAACACTGGCGATGGAATCAGATTCGATCAAGGCGGTAACAACTCGCTGACCATTGCCAATACCTCACTTA